>JBKGUS010000255.1:0-6992 GCA_046462295.1 Thermoleophilaceae bacterium
GTGGCTTCGTCGTCGAGGCTCTCATTCAGCTGGTGCCACACCTCCCGCTCTATCTCCTCGCGCGAGCAGTACATAGCCTGCTTGCGGATCCCGCTGCCGATCGCCTCCCAGTCGGAGACGTCGACCGAGAGGATGCCCCGCGCCCGGCCGTCGCCGAGGCGCGCGGGCTGGAACTGCCGCTGCCAGAACTGCGGCTGCGAGATCGAGGTGAGGGCCCACGGCGAGTCGATGTAGACGGTATGGCCGTGGACAGCCCGGACGTCGCGGTCGACGTAGTAGACGATCCCGTTCATCCAGCGCGTGCGCAGCCGGTGGAGCCGCGCAAGGCGGGGGTCGGCGAGCACGAGCCGCTCGCTCGCCAACAGGCGCATCACCTCGACAGGCAGCGCGGCGACGTACCAGTTGGCGTGGTGCCTCGACGGCTCCCCGCCGGCCACGACCGTCACGCCGGCCACCCGTCCGCCGCGGCAGTGGATCGCCTGGACCTGGTGCTCGGTGCGGAAGTCCACCCCCATCCCCTCGAGGTGCTTGCGCCAGGGATCGATCCAGACATCGCTCGTCGGGCCGTTCAGGACCCGGTCCACCTGGCCGGCCGGGTCGGCCAGGTCGAACATCAGCTGCAGGAGGATGTAGCCGCCGGTGCGCGCGCTCATCTCGCGAGCCCGGGCCGCCACGAGCGTGCGAGTGAGACCGTCGGCGAGGTACTTGGCGTACGCGCCGCCGCGGGTGGCGGCGCCCGAGAACTGCCACCAGCTCTGGTTCTCGAACTGGGCGAAACGCCGCTCCTCGCAGCTCGTCAGGAGGAGCAGCAGGCGGTCGACGAAATGGGCGGCGTCCTTCGGCGCGATGCCCACGCTCCCGGCGTAGTCGATCAGGAAGCGGAAGGCCTTGTCGAGGTCGCGCAGGTTGCGCGGCAGGTGGGCCGGCGACAGCAGCTCGCGGCCGTCTGCCCGCGCGATCTGCACCTCGGTGGCGGTGACGAGGTTCTCGAATACGTTCCCGCCGTCGTCTCCGTACGGGATGCGGCGCATGGTGTCCGGCAGGTGCCGGTAGAAGCCGGGGAAGAACCGGAACCCGTGCTCGCCGGGAAGCGGCGGCCGGCCCTCCGCGGCACTGCCGGGGAACGGGAAGCTGCGCGCCTTGCCGCCGGCTGCCGAACGAGCCTCGAACACGACCACCTCGAAGCCCCGTTCGGCGAGCTCGTGAGCGGCGCTCATGCCGGCCACGCCACCACCGAGGACGATGACCTTCACGGCCGCTCAGCCACTCCCGACATCGGGAGAATGTTCTCTCGTACAAACGTCCAAGTGGGGGTTCCGGGTCGGGATGGCCGGTGTTAGCTTGCCCCAAACGGCCGTCCCTCGCCCCAATCGAGGCAGCATGAGCTCGGCAACCCCCACGGACTCGCTCGAGCAAGCCACAGCACGCGCCACTTCCCCGCGGCCCCTGACCGCGCTCACGCCCACGTCGTGGGCGGCGGGCTGCCAGCTGGCGGTGTCGGAGTGGGTGGAGCAGGGCCGCTGCCTGGGAGCGATCGGCCGGGGCAGCGCCTGGTGGATCGGCGACTGGGTCCGCTACGGGAGCTCCCGCTACGGCGACAAGTACGCCGCCGCCTCGCAAGTGACCGGCTATGACGTGCAGAGCCTGATGAACATGTCGTACGTGGCGAGCCGCTTCGACGCGTCCCGGCGCCGCGCCGGGCTCTCGTTCAGCCACCACGCCGAGCTGGCCGGCCTCGCCCCGGAGGACCAGGAGCTATGGCTCGACCGAGCCGAGGCCGGCGGGCTGTCGGTGCGCGCGCTGCGGAGCGAGCTTCGCAAGGCCCGGGAGCGCTCGGCGGCGCGGCTGGCGCTGGCCGAGGCGCGCCTGAAGGCGGCCCCCGACCCTCCACCGGCAGACCCCGGCGAGGTGGTGGAGTGCCCGCACTGCGGGCACCACTTCGCGCGCTGAGAGGCGCCGTCAGTCGATCACGATCCCCACGGTCACGCGCACCACGCGGACAGGCGGCGAGAGCCTACGCTGCGGCCCGGCGCTTGCACAGCCGGACCACCGTCCCGTTCGATCCGCGGCGCACGTCCACCTCGTCCATCATCGCCGCCATGAACGCCAGGCCGCGGCCGCGCTCGGGCAGGTGATCCACTGACGGCGCGCCCGGTGCGAACGTGCCGTGGTCCTCCACCTCGAACACGAGCGCCCCGTCCTCCTCGGCCACGTGGAGGTGGATCCTCCCGTCGGGCGAGGGCCGGCCGTGCTCGATCGCGTTGCTCACCGCCTCGTTCACGGCGAAGGTGAACTCGTAGCGCTCCTCGTCCTGCAGGCCAAAGCGGGCCGCGGCGGCGGCGACGAAGCGGCGAGCGGCCGCGAGCTGGCCCGGCTCCGCCTTTAGCTCGAGCCGCTCACGGCACGCCAGCAACGGCCTTCACCCCCACGATCTCGAGCACCCTGGTGACCGCCGGCACGCTGCACACCACCTCGAAGTCCCCGCCGGAGCGCCGCCGCATCGAACACGTCCCGCTCGGCCGGTGAGCTGAGCGGCCATCCGCGCTCCTGCAGCACCTCCACGAAGCAGTCGACCAGCGCGGGGTCGAACTGGATGCCCGCCCCCGCGCGCAGCTCGTAGGCCGCGGCGGCGGGCGGCAGGGCCGCCCGGTAGGGGCGGGCGGAGGTCATCGCCTGGTAGGCGTCGCACACCGCCACGATGCGGCTCGCCACCGGGATCCGGTCGCGGTGAAGACCGTCCGGGTACCCGGTCCCGTCCCAGCGCTCGTGGTGGAAGCGCACGATCGTCGCCACCGGCTCCAGGCCGGGCACCTGCTCGAGCAGCTCGGCGCCCCAGACCGGGTGGCGGTTCACCAGCTCGCGCTCGGCGCGGTCGAGCGGCCCGGGCTTGCTCAGTACGCGGTCGGGAACGCGCACCTTTCCGAGGTCGTGCAGCAGCGCGCCCAGCTCGAGCTCGAGCAGGTCGGGCAGGCTGAGCCGCAGCCGCTCGCCGACGGCGCAGGCCCACCCCACGACCTCGCTCGAGTGCCCGGCCGTGTAGCCGTCGTGGGCGTCGAGCTTCCGCACCAGACCGCGGACCCGGGCCCGCACCTCGCGCAGCACGTACTTGCGGCGCTCGGCGTGGTCGAGCGCCGCCCCTGCCGTGGTTGCCAGCTCGCCGAGCACCACGAGGTCACGCCGGCCGAACGGACGACCGGCGAAGCTCTCGGCGGCCAGCGCGCCGTTGACATGACCGCGCCAGAACGCCGGCGCGGTGGCCCGGACCCCGGTGTTCAGGGCGGTGCCGGCGAACCCGTCGAAGGCCGGGAAGCGGCTCCCCACCGAGTCCGTGTCCCGCCCGCACGCAGCCACTGCGATCGCCGTGCCGGGCGTGCGCCGGTCCCGGGCGAAGATCGTGCTGCCGGCGGACTCCAGGACCTGGCACGCTTGGCGCGCAAGGCGGTCGAGCACGATCGCGGCGTAGCCGCTCGTTGCGTCCGGCCCTGCCAGCGAGGACAAACCACCCTGCATGCGCAGCATGGAAATTCCCGCAAATGCGGCATCTCTGACCGGAAATGGACGAATGTCGACGCCGGCTGGACGAAAGGTCGAGGCGGCGGTCCCGGACTCGAGTCTGGTTAAGTCCCCGGATCGCCGATGCCCGCACCCACATGTCGCGTGGCCTGCTGGCCGTCGAACCCGGGCTTCCCCTCACCGAGGTGGCAGAGCGGATGGTCGCGCGCGACGTCGGCGCGGTGCTCGTCCTGGAGGGCGAGAAGCTCGTGGGAATCCTCACCGAACGGGATGTCCTGCGCGCGGTGGCGGGCGGCATCAGGGCCGACACCGTGGTCGCCGACTGGATGACGCGCGATCCCGAGACGATGGAGTCGGACGAGCCGATCCGGCAAGCCGCCGTCCTGATGATCCACGGCGGCTTCCGCCACATGCCGATCATGGAGGGCGAGCGGGTGGTCGGGATGCTCTCGATCCGCGACCTGATGCGGGTGGTCCTGGAGGACTCGAGCCCGCGCGGCGCCTAGCCGAGCGTCCAAGTGCGCCGCCCGGCCTCCAGCTCGAGCAGCAGGCGCTTGCGCCCGAGACCCCCGCCGTAGCCGGTCAGCGCGCCCGAGGCGCCGATCACCCGATGGCAGGGGATCACGACGGCGATCGGGTTGCGGCCGTTGGCCGCGCCGACCGCACGCGCGGCACCCGGCCGCCCGACGGCCGCGGCGAGCTCGGCATAGCTGATCGTGGTGCCGTAGGGGATCTCGCGCAGGGCGCTCCAGACCTCTCGCTGGAAGGGGGTGCCCTGGGGCGCGACCGGGAGGTCGAACTCGCGCAGCTCGCCGGCGAAGTAGGACTCGAGCTGTGCGGCGGGCTCGCGGAGGGCGCCGCGGTCGCGCTTCCAGCCGGGGGCGGGGGTGCCGTTCATGTGGACGGCCGTCAGCGCGCGCCCGTCGCCGGCCATGAGCAGCTCGCCGATCGGCGAGTCGATGGTGTCGTAGTGGGTCATCGCGATCACAACGGCCGTGCGGGGCTCGTTGTGACATCAGGATGATCGAGCTTCTTCGATTCCTCGCCGCCCGCGCCATCCCGGGCCTCGAGGAGGCGAGCGACACGACCTACCGCCGCTCGCTCCTGCTCGACCATGGCAGCGCCGTGGTGGAGCTGGCGAGCAACGGGTGTGAGCTGCGGTCGGGCGACGAGCGCGACCGCGCCGAGGCGCTGGCCTGCTGCCGACGCCTCCTCGACCTCGACGCCGACACGGCCCGCATCGACGCGGAGCTCGGCCGCGATCCGCTGCTCGCTCCGCTGGTGCGCCGCCGGCCCGGCCTGCGTGTGCCGCGCGCCACCGACGGGTTCGAGCTGGCCGTCCGCGCGGTGGTCGGGCAGCAGGTGACGCTGGCCGCCGCGCGCCGCACCGCCGGGCGGCTGGTGGCGCTGTACGGGCGCCCCCTCGAGGAGCCGGCCGGCGCGATCACGCACCTCTTCCCCACCCCGGCGGCGGTCGCGGAGGTGGACTCGCTCGAGCTCCGCATGCCGCGCGTGCGGGCGAACGCGCTGCGCGCGCTCGCCCGCGCCGTCCTGGACGGCGAGCTCGACCTCCGCCCCGGCGCCGACCGCGAGGCGGCCCGCAGCGCGCTGCTCGAGCTGCCCGGGATCGGGCCGTGGACCGCGAGCTACGTCTGCATGCGTGCGCTCGGCGACAGCGATGCCTTCCCGCCGGGCGACGCGGCGGTGCGCCGCGCGCTCGAGCGGCTCGGCGAGGATGGCCGCCCCGCGGCGGCGCAGCGGCTCGCCGAACGCTGGCGCCCGTGGCGCTCGTACGCGCTGATGCACCTCTGGCGCGCCTAGAGCTCCCGCTCGTAGAAGTAGTTGACCGGGCCGTCCGGCTTTCCCTCGGTCCTGCTGAAGCCCAGCTTCTCGTACAGAGCGCGCGCCGCCGTGTCGGTCTCCGCCGTGCCCAGGTCCATGTACCCGGCCCCTTCGGCGCGGGCCGTCTCCATCGCCGCTTCCATCAGCGCCCGTCCCAATCCCTTGCCGCGCCGGTCAGGCACCACGTACAGCTCCTCCAGGTAACAGTCGAGGCTTTCGCTCCACAGGGAGGGCCTGAACCGGAGCAGGGCCAGCCCGTCCGGACCGTTCCCGGCCAGCAGCACCGTCACATCGCCTGACTCCAGCAGTTGCCCGATCCGCTTCCCGATCGCCTCCGGGCCCGGCGTGTATTCGTCGTACTCGGTGTTGAAGTCGTGCAGCAGCCGGCCGACGTCCTCGGCGTCCACGAGCTGGGCGCGGCGGATCGGGTGGTTCGGGGTCACGCGGTGATTGCGACCGCGTTCCGCCACGGGTCCCGCGCGAGGAATCCGCCCGGGCGCTCCTCGACCTCCGCCCCGGTGGCATCCACGCGCTCGCGCACCGCTGCCACGTCCTCGGGGTCGTCCAGGAAGATCGTCCAGTGCCGCAGTCCGACCACGTCGTCCGGTTGCGGCGGCACGCCCTCGCCGCGCCAGGTGTTCAACCCCAGGTGATGGTGGTAGCCGCCCGCGGCGATGAACGCCGCGCTCGGGAAGCTCGTCATGACCTGGAAGCCCACGCCGTCGCGCCAGAACTCGAGCGCCCGCTCGACGTCCCCCACGTGCAGGTGCAGGTGCCCCACCTTCAGCTCCGGCGAGGCCGCCGCCTGCGGCTCCTCGTCCTCCACCGACGCCAGCAGGTCCGGCATGTCCAGCGGCATCGGGCCGCCGATGGCGGTGGGGTCGCTCAGGTCCCCCCACGTCTCGCGCGGCCGGTCCGCGGCGAGCTCGATGCCGTTGCCGTCCGGGTCCGGCAGGTAGATCGCCTCGGAGATGTTGTGGTCCGACGCGCCGCTGATCGGCGTCTGGGTTGCGATGAGCCGCTTCGCCGCGCGGGCCAGCTCGAGCCGCGACGGGTGAAGCAGCGCGAAGTGGTACAGCCCGGCGTGGCGGCCGGCCCGGTGCGCGCCGGGGTCCTCGGCCAACACCAGCAGGTCCTCGCCCCCGGCGCCGAGCGCGGCCTCGCCGTCGCCGCGGCTGCGGGTGCGCAGTCCGATCGATCTCTCGTAGAACTCGACGGACCGGTCCAGCTCGGTGACGGTCAGGTGGACCGGTCCCAGCCGGAGCGTGGCAGGCAGGGTGGCTGTCGGAGTCGCGCTCATGCCGGGGACCGTCCCCGGGCGTGCGCCCGGTAAGCCACCGGTGAGTCGCCGAAGTGGCGCTTGAAGGCGCGCGAGAAGTAGAGCGGGTCGTCGTAGCCCACCCGCTGGGCCACCTGCTGGACGTTCTGGTCGGTGAAGCGGAGCAGGCGGGCGGCCTCAGACATCACGTGGTCGAGCACCAGCTCCTTCGTGCCGCGCCCCGTCACCTGCGTCAGGGCGCGCGACAGGGTGGCGGGCGGCACGCGCAGCTCCTCGGCGTAGTGGGCCGCGTCATGGTGGTCGGCATAGTCGCGCTCGAGCACCGGGATGAAGCGCCTGAGCAGCTCCACCTGCGCCT
>JBKGUS010000256.1:0-2869 GCA_046462295.1 Thermoleophilaceae bacterium
GCGCGGCGGCCGCGCCTCGCGGCGGCGTCCGGCGGGCCGGGCGGGGGCCTTCGACGCCGGCGCCCCCGACGGCGGCGGCAGCTCAACCGACAGCTCCTGACCCACGGCAAGCTCGGCGCTGGCCACGTCGGCGGGCTCGCCCGCCCACTCGAACGCGGCGACCCATTCCTCGCCGTCGTCCGCCGCCCACGGCTTGTGCTCGAGCACGGCGAGCATGCGGCGGGGGGTGCCGTCGACCTCCACGTCGAGCGTCGGGCGCAGGAAGCGGCGGCCGCGGGTCCCGTACCAGCGCCCGGTGACCTCGAGCCGGCCGTCCACCCAGGCGAAGCGATCCACCTCGAAGCTGACGCCCGCGGGCACGGCCGTTTGCTCTCTCGACACCGACATGACGTCCAGGGAGCTTGACGACCGCCCGGCGAGCGGGCAAGGTGATTGAACGATGAGGCCGCTCCTTGCAATCGCGGTTGCAGTCGTCCTGCTTGTCCAGGTGGCCCCCGCCATGGCCCAGCAGGGCGGCGATCCGTTCACTCCGCTGGCCCCGTCCGGCCCAACCACCCCGCCGGAGGCGCCCGAACCGGCGGAGCCCCCGTCCGAGGACGACGGCGAGCTCGGCACGGCCGCGTCGCTGGGCCTCGCGGGCATCGCAGCCGTGCTCATCGGCGCCGTGTTCGTGGCCGTCACCCGCGAGGGCCGCCGCATGGACCGCAAGGCCCGCCAGGCCCACCGCGGCCGCAAGAGCAAGCGCAGCGCGCGCCCCGCGGACCTTCACAAGCGCAGCACCACCGCCGCCCGGGCGGGCGCGGGCGGGGACCGCCGCAGCCAGGGCAAGGCGCCACCGCCGCCACCGCGGAAGCGGCGCCCCAAGGCAAAGCGGCGGTGAGCCGCGATACGTTTCGCCGATGCCCCTGAGCTTCGGCGTCACCGTCCTTCCCGACCCGCCCTACCAGCGCCTCATCGACCTGCTCGTGCTCGCCGAGGAGCAGGGCTTCGAGTACGGGTGGACCTACGACTCGCACGTGCTCTGGCAGGAGTCGACGCCGACGCTCGCGCTGGCGGCCAAGGCGACCGAGAGGATGAAGCTCGGCCATATGGTCACGAACCCCGGGACGCGCGAGCCGACCGTGGTCGCGAGCGCCTACGCGACGCTCCACGACATCTCCGACGGCCGCATGGTGATGGGCATCGGCCGGGGTGACTCGGCCCGCCGCTACATCAACCAGAAGCCCGTCCGGGTCGGCCGCTTCGAGGAGTCGATCAGGATGATCAAGCCGTTCATGAACGGCGAGAAGGTGCAGTGGAACGACACGGAGCTCGAGCTCACCTGGGTCCGCAGGGAGCTGCCGCCGATCGAGATGCACGTGGCGGGCTACGGCCCCAAGGTGCTCGCCATCGCGGGGCGCCTCGGCGACGGCGTGATCATCCAGCTCGCGGACCCCGACATCATCCAGTGGACGATGAAGACGGCGCGCGACGCGGCCGAGCAGGCGGGCCGCGATCCGGACCGGCTCAAGTGCATCGTCTGCGCGCCGAGCCACATCTCTGACGACATCGCCGCCGCACGCGAGCAGGTGCGCTGGTTCCCGGCGATGGTGTCCAACCACGTCAGGGACCTGATCGCCCGCTACGGCGCCGACGGCTCCGTGATCCCGAAGGCGCTGACCGACTACGTGCCCGCCGAGACCGGCTACGACTACGACGAGCACTCGCGCGTCGGCGCCCAGCACGGTGCGTTCGTGAGCGACGAGATCTGCGACCGCTTCTGCGTGCTGGGCACGCCCGACCGGGCGGTCGAGAAGCTGAGGGAGCTCGAGTCGATCGGCGTGGACCAGTTCAACATCTACCTCATGACGGAGGGCCAGGAGGAGACGCTCGAGACCTACGGCCGCGAGATCATCCCCCGCCTGGCCGGCGTGACAGGAGGTGCAGCATGAGGAAGCTCGTTCGTGGCGGCACGGTCGTGACGGCCGCCGACTCATCGCAGGCCGACGTGCTGATCGAGGACGAGGAGATCCTCGCCGTCGGCTCGCTCGGCGACGTGGAGGACGCGGAGGTGACCGACGCCTCCGGCTGCTTCGTGATGCCGGGCCTGATCGACAACCACACCCACCTCTCGATGCCCTTCGGCGGCACAGTGTCGATCGACGACTACGACACCGGCACGCGCGCAGCCGCTGCCGGCGGCACCACCTGCCTGGTCGACTTCGTGATCCAGCAGCACCCGAACGGCCTGCGCTCGTCGCTCGAGGAGTGGCAGGAGCGCGCAAACGGCGCCGCGCACGTCGACTACGGCTTCCACATGGCGATCACCCAGGCCGACGAGGCCACGCTCGCCGACATGGAGCCGATGGTCGAGGAGGGCCTGTGCAGCTTCAAGGTCTTCCTCGCCTACAAGGGCGCGATCATGGTCACGGACGACCTGTTCTTCCAGGTCCTCGAGCACACGCGTGACCTCGGCGCCCTCACGATGGTCCACTGCGAGAACGGCTGGGCGATCGACGTGCTGGTGGAGCGTGCGCTCGCTGCCGGCCAGACGGACCCGATCTACCACGCGCATACCCGCCCCGAGGAGCTCGAGGCGGAGGCCACGGGCCGCTCCGTGCGCTTCGCAGAGCTGACCGGCGCCAGCGTCTACATCGTGCACGTGACCTGCGGGCTGGCTGCGGACGAGATCGCCGCCGGCCAGGCACGCGGGGTGCAGGTGTCGGGCGAGACCTGCCTGCAGTACCTGACCAACACGGTCGAGGACCTCGAGCGGCCGGATTTCGAGGGCGCCCGCTACGTGTGCTCGCCGCCGCTGCGCGAGGCGCACAACCAGGACCTGCTGTGGGCCGCGCTGAAGCGCGGCGTGCTCGAAAGCGTCTCCACCGAC
>JBKGUS010000257.1:0-12222 GCA_046462295.1 Thermoleophilaceae bacterium
GCCGCGGCCGGCCTCGGCACGCTCTGGCTCGAGTGGCGCGAGCGGTTCGAGCTCGCGCGCTACACGGCCGCCGCGGCAGTGGGCGCGATCGTGGCCGGCTGGGCCCTCGCGCAGGAGCCGTACCTGATGCCGCCCGGCCTCACGGTGGAGGAGGCGGCGGCGTCCGACGAGTCGCTGCTGGCGCTGCTGATCGCGGCGGCGATCGGGATGGCGCTCCTCGTGCCGGCGCTCGTCTGGCTGTTCCGGCTCGCCTTGAGCGGCAGGCTCGCCTACGAGGAGGAGCCGCGCCCGTGAACCGCCTGACGGTCGCGACGATCGCGTGCTTCGTGCTGGGGGCCGGGCTGCTGTTCCCGTTCGAGCACACGGTCACGATCGCGCTCGGGGTCGCGTTCCTGCTTGCGTTCATCGTCTGCGGCGTGTTCGTGCTGGCGAGCCCGGAGCGACTGGACGACCGCTAGCTGAACGAAGCCGGCGCTGCATTCGTAGTAGCCGGTGACATGGCGCGACCGCTTGGGCGCGACGAAAGGCTTCTGCGGACCCTTACGCCGAGCACGGGCGGCCCCTGCTGGCCTACGCGGAGCGGCTCACGGGCGGCGACCATCAGCAGGCGGAGGACGTGGTGCAGGAGACCCTGGTCCGCGCGTGGCGGAACGCCGAGCGGTTGGAGGCGGACGGGGCGCGCCCGTGGTTGTTCCGGGTCGCGCGGAACATCGCGATCGACCGCGCCCGCGCGCGCCGGTCCCGCATCCCGGACGTGCCGGCCGAGGTCGTGGAGGGCGTGGCCGGCGCCGAGGACCTCGATTCGGCGCTGCTCGCCTGGCAGATCGCGGATGCGCTGAGGTCGCCGAGCCGGGACCACCGGCGCGTGATCGTCGAGGTCTACTACCGCGGGCGATCCGTGGCCGAGGCCGCCGCGGCGATCGGCGTGCCGCCCGGCACCGTGCAGTCGCGCACCTTCTACGCGCTGCGTGCGCTGCGGGTTGCGCTCGAGGAGAGAGGGGTGACGGGGACATGACCTGCCCTAGGACGGTCGCGCTGGGCGCCTATGTGCTGGGCGCCCTGGAGCGCGACGAGCGCGCGGGGCTTGAGGCACATCTCGAGACGTGCCAGGTCTGCCGGGAGGAGCTCGACCGGCTGGCGCCGCTGCCCGGGCTGCTGTCGCGGCTGACGCTCGACGAGGCGGAGGTGCTGGAGACCGCGGAGCTAGGCTCTGGGCCGCTCGATCCGGCCGAAGTGGGCGCCGCCGAGACGCCTGAGCGCCCCCTGCAGCCGGCACCTGCGTACTCCGCGGCGCCGCTCGAGCGCGCGCTCTTCGCGGTCGCCCGCGAGCGGCGCCGGTCGCGCCTGGTGCGGGCGGCCGCCGTGGTAGCCGCCGTCCTGCTCGCCGCCCTGGCGCTGGTCGGCGGTCCACTCCTCGACGGCGACGACGGAGGCGGCGGCCCCGCCCCCCTCACGGCCGCCGCGTCCAATCTCCGAACAGGGGTCCAGGGCTCCGCCGAGCTGACGAGGGAACCGTGGGGCACCCGCGTGGAGCTGAGCCTTGCCGGGGTGCGCCCCGGGGAGCGCTGCCGGCTGATCGCCCGGGCCGTCGGTGGGCGCGCCGAGGTCGCCGCCACCTGGCGTGCCGGCTACCTCGGGACGGCGGAGGTGCCGGGTGCCGTGGCCATCCCGCCGGAGCGCCTCATGGCGCTCGACGTGGTGACGGCGAACGACAGGCTGCTCGTGCGGATGCCCGTCCGCCGCGGGTGAACGAGGCGGCCGCCGCTTACGTAGCGGGAGGTGAGATGAACCGACGACAGATGTTTCTCACGGCCCTGGCTGCCACCCTGGCGTTCGCGGGTTGCGGCGACTCCGACGACGGCGCTTCGGAGTCGTCCTCGGACGGCTCGTCCATGACCGCCGTCTCCATTGAATCAATCGACGGCGTCGGCGACGTGCTCGTCGATGCCGAGGGCGCAGCGCCGTACACGGCCGACCAGGAGAGCGACGGCAGGGTGCGGTGCACTGCGGCGTGCGCCGAGATCTGGATTCCGCTGACGCTCCCGGCGGGCACACAGCCGAGTTGGCCCGACGAGGTCGAGTCCGACCTCGGCGTGACGGAGCGCCCTGACGGCGCTCGACAGCCGACGCTCGACGGCAAGCCGCTGTATCGCTTCGCCGACGACGGGATGGCCGGCGAGGTGAACGGGGACGGGCTGTCCGACACCTTCGGCGGCCGCCGCTTCACCTGGCGCGTGGCGACCGTCGAAGGCGAACCCGACGGGAGCGATCCGCGGCCCGACATCGGGCCCTACGGCTAGTTGGCTCCGGCCGATTGGCGGCCGAGCCAGGCGACGAGCGCCTCGAGGTCGGTGCCCACCAGCTGCCGCTCGATGGCCGAGGAGAACGGCGGGCGCTCGGCGACGATGCCGTTCGCCGCGACCGTGTAGACCGCGTCGGGCTGGAGGTCGCGCGGCCCGGACACGAGCAGCTTCGGCTGCTCGGCCCACGTCGCCATGAGGTCTGCGCCGCGCATCCGAAGGCGCCAGACCGGGTGCTCGTAGGCGTGCACCTCGAAGGCCTCGGCGTAGGTGACGGCCCCGCCCTCCAGGCCGGGTCGCCGGGTGTTGCCCGGATTCATGACGCCGATGTCGGCGCCCGCGAAGGCGCGCTGCGCGTCGGCCGCCGTCTGGTCGAGCGCCTGCTTGTCGAGGTCGTGCGGCAGGTGGCCGACGACGCGGTCGGCGAGCGGCGCCACGCGTTCGGCGTAGGTCGCGACCAGCTCGGTCAGCTCCGGGTCGGGCTCGATGCCGTCGTGGCGCGTGGGGAGGACCCGGCCGGTCGCCTCGACCACGTCGCCGCTGCGGCGGTCGATCCTCAGGCGCACCCGGTCGAACGCCACCCCGTAGGAGAACGCCTCGATCAGGAGCTTGCCGTCGACCTCGAGGTTGAGGCGCGAGTGGGTGTGGCCGGCCACGACCGCGTCGACGGCGTCGTCCATCTGCTCCGCCTCGTCGACGATCTCGCCGACCGCCGCGTTCGGCCCGTGGTGGAACGCCCCGGCGTGGGCCAGCACCACGATCGCTTCGACCCCCTGATTGCGCAGCTCCGCCACCCAGCGGTTGACCGAGTCGGACAGATCGAGCCAGCGGAACTGGCGGGCGAACTCGGACAGAAGGAAGTGCGGCGTGTCGATCGTCGTGACGCCGATGAAGCCGACCTTCACGCCGTCACGCTCGACGATCTCGTAGGGCGGGAGGATCAGCTCGCCGCCGTCGCGCGTGACCGTGTTGGCGGCGATGTAGGGGTAGCGCGCACGCCGGACCAGCCGCAGCGCCTCGGCGCCGCCTTCGTCGAACTCGTGGTTGCCGAGCGTCCCGACATCGAGCTCCATCCGGTTCGTGGCCTCGATGGTGGGCTCGTCGTGGAAGTGGCTCGAGATGAGCGGCGACGCGCCCACCATGTCGCCGGCGTGCACGCGGATGGTGCGGCCGGGGTGGGAGGCGGCCGAGCGGTCGAGCCAGGCGCCGAGCCACGCGACGCCGCCGACGCCCGGATCGGGCGGCTCGAGGTGCCCGTGGAGGTCGTTCATCCCGAGCAGCTGTAGCTCGACGAACCGCTGCCGCTTGTGCTCGGTGCGGGCCGGCGGATCGGCCCCCGCGTTCAGGCCGAGCAGCGCAACGAGAAGAGCGGCCGTGAAGGCGGCCGCTCCGGGGAGCAGGTGGCGGCGATTCGCCAGTCGCATGGCCGCAAGGTATGGCCGATTTGCAGGGGTTTTGTCACCGAGTCATGGCCATGGCGTGAACGGGCTGTGAAGGGGTACCTTCGACGCATGAGGGTCATGGACTGCGACTGCGGCCAGACGCTCCAGGCCGGCAACGACGACGACCTCGTCAAGGAGGCCCGCGCCCACGTCGATCAGGAGCATCCCGACATGCAGCTCACGGACGAGCAGGTCCGGGAGCTGGTGGCGGCCAAGGCGTACGAGGCGAGCGACAGCTGAGACAGCGCGATTTGCCTTAGCCCCGTACCGCAAGGCGATGGCGATCGCGGCGTCGTCAGAGCGCCTGAACGGCGGTCGCCGCTCCGGCGACCACGAGCACCGCGCCGATCGCCCGCACCAGCTGGCGCTCGCTCATCCGGCCGGTAAGTCGCGCGCCCAGCAGCGCTCCCGGGACGGACGCCGCCGCGCCCGCGCCGAGCACCGTCCAGTCGACGCCGCCGGGAAGGTGGCCCGCGACCCCGGCCACTCCCACCCAGAACCCGACCGCGAGGTTCGTGCCGACGGCCTTGTGAGGGACCTCGCCGACCCAGCGCAGAAGGGCCGGCATGCGCAGCGAGCCGAGGATGAGGCCGACGAGACCGCCCAGAAGACCGATGAGGGCGCCCGAGACGACGGCGGCGCGGACGTCGAGGGGGTCGCCGGAGGCGGGCGCTCCGCCGGCCGCGGACCGCGCCGCGAGGGGCGCGTCGGTCGCTCCGCCGGCCGCGGACCGCTCCGCGCGATTTGCTTCGTCCCGCTTCGCTCTCTCCCGCTTCGCTTCGCGCGCCTCCTTCCGGAGGATGTCGATCCCGAAATAGAGGAGCGTCGCGCCGATCACGATCAGGAGCGCCGTGTCCGGGATCGCTCCCGACACCAGTCCCCCCACGACCGCTCCGGCCATCGACGGCGGGGCCATCCAGGCGAACAGCCGCCAGTTGATCCGGCCAGCTCGGATGTGCGCCGCCGCTGCGGCGAACGCCGCCACTCCCGAGATCCCGATGTTCGCGCCGGCCCCGGCGGCCGGGGAGGACGCCACGAGCAGCACGGCGGGCAGCCGGACGTTGCCCAGCACGATCCCGACCGCGCCGCCCGCGAGCGCCCCGGCGAAGCACCACGCGCAGAAGAGGATGAGCTCGAGCGGGCCCACAGCTTGCGCAGTCTGACCGCCGCGGCAAGTTGTGAACGACCCGACCTCGCCATACTGCGTCGCATGTGTGCGCAGTGCATGGCGACGGCGGCCACCGCGACAGCGGCGGCGACAGGCGTGCGGGCGTGGGCCGCGGCGCGGAGTCCAGCCTGGCTCACGGCCGGCCGGCTGCGCGCGCTCACCGTCGCGCTGATCGCGATCGCCGTGGTGGCGGCCGCGGTCGGGTCAGGCTGAGCGATCGCGAGCTGGTCGGGCTGAGCCGCCGCTCCGCATCCAGCAACTGAGAATCATTCTCACTTCTGTATCCTGCGCCGCTCATGCGCGTCGCGACCCTCTTCCTGCTCGTCCTCGCCACCGCCTTGGGTGCGGTCGGCTGCGGCGACTCCGGTGGCGGGTCTGGCGGCGGCGGAACCGCCGTGGTCGCGACCACGACCATCGCCGGCGACCTCGTCCGCAACGTCGGGGGAGAGCGTGTCGAGGTCGACACCCTCGTCCCGCCCAACGCCGACCCGCACGGCCATGATCCTCGGCCGAGCGAGGCCGTCGCCATCGCAGACGCGGAGCTGGTCGTGAAGTCGGGCGGAGACCTCGACGAGTGGCTCGACGAGCTGATCGAGAACGCCGGCGGCGAGGCCGCGGAGGTCACGCTGCTCGACTCTGTCGAGACCATCGAAGGGGGGCACTCGCACGAGGAGGGCGAGGCCCACGAGGAGGGCGGGGCGCACGAGGAGGGCGGGGCGCACGAGGAGGGCGAGGCCCACGACGAGGGCGAGGCCCATGAGGAGAGCGGGGCGCACGACGACGAAGTCGACCCCCACTGGTGGCAAGACCCGCGCAACGCGATCCTCGCCGTCGAAGCCATCCGCGACGCCCTCGCCGACGCGGATCCGGACGGCCGCCGCGCCTACGAGCGCAACGCGCGCGCCTACATCGCCGATCTACGCGCGGTCGACGACGAGATTGAGCGCTGCATGCAGCGCGTCCCCTCCGAGAAGCGCAAGCTCGTAACCACCCACGACTCGCTCGGGTATTTCGCCGAGCGCTACGACGTCGAGGTGATCGGCTCCGTGATCCCGTCGCTGTCGACCCAGGCCCAGCCGTCGGCCAAGGACGTGGAAGCCCTCGTCGAGCAGATCCAGGACGAGGGAGTGGAGGCGATCTTCCCCGAGGCGGCGGTGTCGCAGCGCCTCGAGCGGTCCATCTCGCGCGAGTCGGGCGCCGAGGTGGGCGGCGAGCTCTGGACCGACAGCCTCGGCGACGAAGGATCCGGCGCAGACACCTACCTCGACGCCATCCGCGCCAACGCGAACGCCCTCGCCGAGGGCATGTCCGGCGGACGCGTGACCTGCGCCGGCTAGGACCCCGCCCGGCAGGCGGGGCACTCGCCGCGGAGGGTCACGTCGTGAGTGTCGACGACGTAGTCGACGCGCGTCGCCAGTCGCTCGATCGCGCGCTCCAGCTCGCTGTCTTCGAACGCCCGCACCTCGCCGCAGCGCCCGCAGACCATGTGGTGGTGGTGCTCACCGCTCGGGTCGATGGGCTCATAGCGGGCCACGCCCTCGGCGGCGTCGACGCGGCGGGCCAGGTGGAGCTTGTCGAGCAGCTCGAGCGTGCGGTAGATCGACGCGACGCCCACGTCGGAGCCCCGCGCCCGCAGGTGGTCGGCGATTTCCTTCGCCGTGACGGAGCAGCCCAGCTCGGCGAGCGACTCGACGACGGCCGAGCGCGGGGCGCTCAACCGGTAGCCGTCGCGCTCAAGCGTGGCGTGCGTGTGTCCCACCCAGCTCACGGGGTCAAGGATAGGGTCCGGGCCGATGGCGGACGTCTTCCGGACCCCGGACGAGCGCTTCGAGGGCCTGCCCGGCTACGACTTTGCGCCGCACTGGCACGACGTCGACGGGCTGCGGCTGCACTACGTCGATGAGGGCTCCGGCGACCCGGTCGTCTGCTTCCATGGCGAGCCCACCTGGGCCTACCTCTACCGCCGGATGCTCCCGCCGCTCACGGCGGCCGGGCACCGGGTCGTCTGCCCCGACTATCCCGGCTTCGGGCGCTCGGACAAGCCGACAGAGCGCGGCTGGTACACGTACGACCGCCACGTCGAGCACATGTCGGCGCTGCTCGGCACGCTCGACCTGAGCGACGTCACGGTCGTCGTCCAGGACTGGGGCGGCCCGATCGGCCTGCGCTGGGCAGTCGAGAACGCCGGCCGCGTGGCCAGGCTCGTGATCCTCAACACCGGGCTGTTCACCGGCCGTGTGTCGAAAGGGTTCATGGCCTGGCGGGACTTCGCGGAGCGCAACCCCGACCTGCCGGTCGGCTTCGTCCTGCAGGGCGCAACGACCACGGAGCTTCCGCCCGAGGTCATGGCCGCCTACGAGGCGCCCTTCCCGAACGCGGAGTCGAAGGCCGGGGCGGCGCAGTTCCCGCTGATCGGTCCGATCTCGGACGACGCGGCCGGCGCCGCTGAGATGCGAGCGGTGGCGGACGAGCTGTCGCGCTGGACGAAACCCGCGCTGATCGCGTTCTCCGACTCCGACCCAGTCTTTCCCTACCCGCGCGCGGGGGAGCGGTTCTGCGACCTGATTCCGGGGGCAGGCGAGCAGGTCCGGATCGAGGGCGCGGCGCACTTCCTGCAGGAGGACCGTGGCGAGGAGATCGCCGAGCGGATCGTGGTCTTCACGGGCCGCGGCTGACCCCGGAACGACCGAGCGCCCGGCGGGCGGTGCCGGGCGCTCGCGGCGGAAGGGGCCGGTTGGTCAGTGGGCGACCGGCACCTGCTCGTCGGCGGCGATCCGCTGGGCGCCCTCGCGGGCGGCCTCGGCCTGCGCGAGCTGCCGGTTCACGTGGTCCCAGTCGAGGTTCTCGAAGAACGCCCCGACGTACTTCTTGCGGCCGTCCGGCGTGGCGCCGAAGTCGCGCACGTAGGCGTGCTCGTAGACGTCGATCGCGAGCACGGGGCACATGTTGTAGACGGCCCAGAGGTTCTGGGTGTCCATGATGTAGTTGAACAGCGACCCGTCGTTCAGGTCGTAGCCGACCATCACCCAGCCGCGCGCGGCGCTCGCAGCCTTCTTGACGGACTCGAGCCACTTGTCGACGCCGTTGAACTCCTGCTCGACGAGCTCGGCGAAGCGACCCTCGGGCTCCCCGCCGTCGCCGCCTAGGTGGCCGAAGTACAGATCGTGGTTCTTGAAACCGAGCAGGGCGAACGTGTAGTCCACCGACACTGCACGCAGCGGCGAGTAGACCTGGTTGCCCTCGATCTCCGAGTAGTCGAACTCGTTCAGGATCTTGCGGCACTCGTTCGCCTTCTTGGCGTAGCCCTCGTACAGCTTGAAGTGATCGTCCATGGTCTCCTTGGAGATCCCCTTGAGCTGCTTGTCGAAGGCGGGCCAGCGGCGTGGCTTCAGTTCGGTCCAGGGCATGACTACTCCCTCCTGTCGGACTCTCGAAATAGCTCTCCCTTGTGGCCTTCCCGGGGCGGCGGAGGGAAAACGGCCCCGTCTCGGTGCTTACGAGACGGCTGCGTACCGCTCAGCGACTTTGCCCCAGTCGACCGTGTTCCACCACGCGTCGATGTAGTCCGGGCGCTTGTTCTGGTACTTCAGGTAGTAGGCGTGCTCCCAGACGTCGACGCCGAGCAGGGGCGTCTTGCCGTCGGTGATCGGGTTGTCCTGGTTGGGGGTGGAGACGACGGCGAGGCCGGAGCCGTCGTGGACGAGCCAGGCCCAACCGGAGCCGAACTGGCCGACGCCGGCGTCCTTCACCTTGGCCTTGAAGTCGTCGAAGGAGCCGAAGGCGTCGTCGATCGCCTGGGCCAGATCGCCGTCGGGCGCGCCGCCGCCGTCGGGCGACATGGACTCCCAGAACAGGTTGTGGTTGAGGTGGCCGCCACCGTTGTTGCGGACCGGACCGCGCTTGTCGTCGGGAAGCTGCGAGAGGTTCGCGACGACCTCCTCGATGGCCTTGTCGGCCCACTCGGTGCCCTCGAGAGCGGCATTGGCCTTGTCGACGTACGCCTGATGATGCTTGTCGTGATGGACCCGCATGGTCGCCTCGTCGATGTGGGGCTCGAGGGCGGCGTAGTCGTAGGGGAGGGGCGGTACCTCGTAGGGCATCTGGGTTCCTTTCGATCTGTTCCGGCCCTGGACTCTATTCCGGGACCGGCCGCGCCAGCGGCGTCAATTGGTCCTAGGTCTTGGGACCGATGAAGCGGTCGAGGCCCGCCACATCCGCTTTGCACGTTGCGTAAACCCGCGTGAGCCGTGTCCGTCTAGTGCAGGCCAATCAGGTCGCACGCCCCGAACAGGTGGCCTACCGAGCAACGGTGTCGGCGGCGAGGGCCGCGTGGCGGCCACGTCGTGGAGCGGGCCCCGGGACACGACTCGGTTTAGCCGGCACGTCAGCCCTGTGAGGGGCCGCCCGCGGGGCGGCGGGCTTGCAGCCGGCGTGCCTGAGGCCTAAGCACCCCGGCGCTCCGGGCCGGTGCCGTCCCTTGGGCAACGCGCTGTAGCAGCCCGTTACAGGCCGCGCACTTGACGCGGCGTCCCTGCCCAGAATCCTGAGTATGCATTCGCGGACGGCGCCCGCGAGCGCGGCTCCCCGCGGTACCCACCGCCTCGCGGGTCTCAGTGCTCCGTGGAACTGATGTGTGAGACTTCTACGATGCGACAAAGTGGCTGCACAGGAGCCACTTCTGCGCGGAGAAGGCGAAGGCTCCACACCCAGCGTCGCCCAGGGTCCGCACACCGTTTGTCCAGGATGGCGTGGCTCT
Source organism: Thermoleophilaceae bacterium (assembly GCA_046462295.1). Lineage (GTDB taxonomy): Bacteria > Actinomycetota > Thermoleophilia > Solirubrobacterales > Thermoleophilaceae > JACVRW01. The sequence goes on from JBKGUS010000257.1 coordinate 9,667, forward strand.
CTGACGAACTCCTCATAGCCTCTCTGAGGAACTTGGCATCTGACACGCCCGGCGGCGTCCGAGTCGCGCTCGTCGACGCGGACGCGGCGTAGCCGCAAGACCAGCGCGACTTCCTCGTGGAGCCTGCGGTGGAGAGGCTGTTCCGGCTGGACTGGACACGATCCTGCAGGAGATGGTGTGCGCCCGCCATCGGATCCTGCGCGGCAGGATCGTCATCTCCCGCCCCGCGAAGCTCGAGCGGACCGTCACGCTGATGACGACCGCCCTGACGAGTCTGCGTGCCAGTGATCGCGCAGACGACGAGCGGATCCTCCAGTTCATCTCCGGGCTCGGCGACGAGCGGAGCACGAGGCCGGCGAGGGAGGCCGACGACCGACATGTCGTGGCGGCGGCCGTCGTATCGCGGGCCGAAGCGCTGGTCAGATCCGGCAATAGCTTCCGGCCCCAGCATCGTGGGCTTCGCTAGCGGGATCCCGTTCAGGGTGAAGCCAGGGCGCCGGCGCCATCCGGTCGCAGCTCCGCAGCCCCTCGATCATCTTCGCCTGCTGCCGCTTGGTTGAGGGAATGTCCGCAGCCGTCCCAGAAGGTCACCCCGTGGCCGGAACGCCCGCTCGTATTCGACAGTCCGTGCCCGGAACGTGAAGGGCCGCCCGGAGCCGGCCCATTGGGAGAACAGTTTGAAGAACGATTTGGAGAGGGGTCTCCCTTATTGTGGGCGCCGGCTGAATACTGATCCACCTGCGCCGGTCGAAAACTGACCCCCCTGCGGCGCGGGGCCGGTGTGTCCGGCCGGGTCCTGACCCTCGCTTGGTCCTGTTGGGCCGGGCGAGGAGGAGCGGTGATCGGCGTGGAGCGGTGGGCGGAGATCAGGCGGATGCATCGGGTGGAGGGCTGCTCGATCCGCGAGATCAGCCGGCGCACGGGACTTCATCGCGAGACGATCCGCCGGGCGCTCGCCGCCGACGCGCCGCCGCGCTACGAGCGAGCGCCCGTGCCCTCGAAGCTCGATCCGTTCAAGCCGTGGATCGAGGAGCAGTTGCGGGTGGATCCCGAGATCCCGGCGAAGCGGCTGCGCGAGCTGGCTGAGCAGCTCGGTTACCGGGGCGGCAAGACGATCTTCGACGACTGGGTGCGCGACGTGCGGCCGCGCTACCTCGTCCGGCGCACCTATCAACGCACCGTCTACCGGCCCGGCGAGCTTTGCCAGTTCGATCTCTTCGAGCCGAGGGCGGAGATCCCGGTCGGCCACGGCCAGTCGCGCCGCGCTTGGGTCGTGACCGCCGAGCTGGGCTACTCGCGCGCGCTGGCGGCCGCGCTGGTGTTCTCGAAGGAGCTGTGCGACCTCGCCTTCGGGATGAGCCGCTGCCTGGCGCGGCTGAGCGCGCTACCCGAGAAGCTCGTCTGGGACCGCGAGGGCGCGATCCACGCAGGCTCGGGCCGCCCGAGCGAGGGCTTCGCCGCCTTCTGCGGACAGCTGTCGGTCGGCTGGGTCATCCTCGACGCGGGCGACGCCCAGGCGAAGGGCGCGCTCGAGCGCTCGCACCGCTTCCTGCGCACGAACTTCGAGCCCGGGCGCTCGTTCGCCAACGAGCTCGACTACCAGGCCCAGCTCGATGACTGGTGCAAGCGGGCAAACCAGCGCACCCACCGCACGCTGCGCGCCGTCCCGGCCGAGCGGCTCGCCGAGGAGCGCGAGCGGATGCGCCCGCTGCCCGCTCGGCTGCCGGATTCGGACCGGCGCTTCGTGATCCGCGTCCCTGACCAGCCCTACCTGCGCTTCGACACCAACGACTACTCGCTCGACCCGCGCCTCGCCGGCCGCCGCGTCGAGGTGCGCGTCTCGCAGCGCGAACTGATCGCGGTCGCGCTCGACTCGGGCGAGCTCGCCGCCCGCCACCGCCGCCGCTTCGCGCGCCACCTGACGTTCACCGATCCCGCCCACCAGCGCGAGCTGGAGCGGCTGCGCGGGGTCCGCCGGCGTGGGCCCGACGTCGAGGTCGAGCTGCGCCCGCTCACCCGCTACGACCGGCTGATCCCGGCATGACGAAGGCCTCCGAGCTGGCCCACCTGTTCCGGGCGCTGAAGGCGCCGGCGGCCGCCAGGGCACTCCCCAAGCTCACCGAGCGGGCGCGCGAGGAGCAGTGGGGCTACGAGCGCTTCGCCGAGGCGCTGCTCTCGACCGAGGTCGCCTCCAGAGAAAGCCATGGCGGCGAGAGCCGCATCAAGGCGGCCCGCTTCCCGGCCCGCAAGACGCTCGAGGAGTTCGACTTCACCTTCCAGCGCTCCGTCAAGCGCCAGGTGGTCGAGCACCTCGGCCAGCTCGACTTCCTGCACGCCAAGGAGAACGTCGTGCTGCTCGGGCCGCCCGGCACCGGCAAAACACACCTCGCAATCGCGATCTCGATCCGCGCCTGCCTCGCGGGCCAGCGGGTGGCCTTCGCCACCGCGACCGAATGGGTGGCGCGGCTCGCAGAGACCAAGCGCCAAGGCGGCCTCGACGCGGAGCTGCGCCGGCTCGGCTTCATCCCGCTGATCGTGGTCGACGAGGTGGGGTAC
>JBKGUS010000258.1:0-5619 GCA_046462295.1 Thermoleophilaceae bacterium
GCCGAACGTCGGCTGCAGCAGGCGCGCGACGCGGTGCCGCGTTCGCCGGGTGACTTCCCGTCGGTCGCCGGTGAGACCGAGGAGAGCCGCGGCGGCCAGGACACCCAGGCAGGCGACGAGGAGGCCGAGGTCGGGGCCGGACGTCCGCGGATGCGGCGATTCTGCCGATCCGAAGCGCTTCGCACCGTCCGCCGCGCGGCCCGGGTCCCCTGCGGAGAAGGGCCGCGGAGCGCCTACGGGCACACGGCGCGGCTCCTGCCGCGACACATGGCGTGGTTCCGCCAGCGCCACCCGCCGCGGCTCCGCTACCGGCACCCGCCGCGGCTCACCCACCGGCACCCGCTGCGGTTCCCCCACCGGCACCGGCCGTGGCACCCACACACGCACCCGACGCGGTTCCCCCACCGGCACCCGACGCGGCTCACGCACCGGCACCCGACGCGGCGCCACTGCCGGCACCCGCTGCGGCTCGCCCACCGGCACCCGCCGAGGCTTCCCCACCGGCACCCGCCGCGGCTTCCCCGCTGGCACCCGCCGCGGCTCCGGACGCGCGGCCGGCGCCGGTATGCGTCGTGTGGCCGGTGCCTGTACCGGCGAGGGCGCCGGGCTCACGGGGACGGGTGTCGGCTCCGGTGCGGGCGCGCTTCGGGGCGGCTCGGTTGCCGTCGGGGGAGGTAGGAAGCCGAGTGGGTCGTGGTAGGCGTGGCGACTCCCGGCGTCGCGCACCCCGAAGTGCAGGTGCGGCGCGGATGCGGAGCGGCTGCCGGTGGTTCCCACGGCGCCTAGCCGCTGGCCCGCCGCGACCGAGTCGCCCTCGCGGACGGACGTCGACGATAGGTGGAGGTAGGAGGTGTCGTAGCGGCCGTCGGCCGTGCGGACGCTGACCGTCAGCCCCGACGACCCGGCCGTGCCCGCGAAGCGGACCTCCCCGCTCGCCGCGGCGACCACCGGAGTGCCCGTCGCGGCCGCTATGTCGATGCCGCGGTGCTGGCCCGAGGCATACGGATCCGTGCCGTTGCGATACGGCGTGAGCACCTCCCCACGAACCGGCCAGACCCAGTCCGCCCAGGCGGGCGGGACGAGCAGCAGGAAGGCGAGCAGTGTGATGGCGAAATGGAGGGTCAGGCGGCGCATGGCGGCGACGGTACGGGGGGAGCGGGCGCCGGAGGACAGGCGGAAAGGCCGGTTGTGACGGTCCGTTGCGGAGTTGTGCGGGACGGATGCCGAGCCGTTGCACTCGCGGGGCGCCGCGACCCGGCGCCCTCAGCCGTCCCGAGTCAACGCCCGGTACAGCTCGTTCGCCTTGCCACCCGTCAGCTCCGCCACCACCGTTGCCGCGGCTCGCGGCTTTGCGCCCGCCTCGACCAGTCGTCGCAGCGCGTCCAGGCCGGTGGGTTCCGCGGATTCCGGTGCCGCCGCTGGTCCCAGCACCAGCACCACCTCTCCGCGCGGCGGCGCGTCCGCATATCGCTCCGCCAGCTCAGCTGCGCTTCCTCGCACGATCTCTTCGTGCGCCTTCGTCAGCTCGCGGCACACGGCCACCGGGCGGTCCGCGTCGATCGAGGCCAGCAGCGCCAGCGTCGCCGGCACCCGGCGGGGCGACTCGAAGGCCACGAGTGTTCCTCCCGGCTCGGCCAGCGCGCCGCGCAGCTCCCCCTTCTTGCGCGGAAGAAAGCCTCCGAATCGCCACGAGTCGGCCGGCAGTCCCGACGCCACCAGCGCCGTTATCGCCGCCGACGGTCCTGGCAGCACCTCCACCGGCAGCCCCGCCGCCACGCACGCCCGCACCAGCACGTACCCGGGGTCTGAGACCAGCGGCATCCCGGCGTCGGACACCAGCGCCACAGTCTGCCCCGCCCGCATCCGATCGACAAGGTCGCGAGAGCGCGCCTCCTCGTTGTGCTCGTGATACGAGACGAGCTTCGCCTTCACCCCGTACCGGTCGAGCAGCACCCGCGTCCGGCGCGTGTCCTCACACGCCACGACATCAGCCTCCCGCAGAGCGGCGAGCACGCGCAGGGTCACGTCCTCGAGGTTCCCGATCGGGGTCGGGCAGACCACGAGCCGCCCGCTCATGAGGCGGACGCCGGTATGAACGCGTCCAGCGCCAGCAGCGCCGCCCCCAGCATCCCGGACTCGTCGCCGAAATGCGCCGGCACGATCCGGACCATGTCCCGAGCCGGCGGCAGCGCCCGTTCCGACACCACCGCCCGGGCCGGCAAGAGCAACAGCTCCCCGGCGGCGATCGCCCCGCCCCCGATCACGATCACCTCCGGGTTGAAGACGTTCACCACCCCCACCAGCCCGTAGCCCAGCCGCCGCCCGATCTCGGCGAGCACCGACCGCGCCGCCTCGTCGCCGTCGTGCGCCAGCTCGGTCACGATCCCGCCGGTGATCTCCCGCCCGTCGGCGAGGCGGCGTCCCAGCGCGGACGACGGCGAGCGCCGCGCCGCCGCCTCCCCCTCGCGCCCGATCGCCGACCCCGACGCCATCACCTCCAGGCACCCCCGCCCCGGACACGCGCCCTGGCAGTCCGGCCCGTGCAGGTCGATCACCATGTGCCCGATCTCCGCGCCGACGCCACGCGAGCCGCGGTAGATCCGGCCGTCGAGCAGCAGTCCGCTTCCGATCCCGGTCCCCAGCGCGACCAGCACGGCGTGGGCACAGTCGCGCGCCGCCCCAAAGCGCGTCTCGGCCAGCAGGGCGGCGTTCGCGTCGTTGTCCACCACCACGGGCAGGCCGAGGCGCTCGCTCATCAGGTCGCGGAACGGGACGTCGGCCAGCGGGAGGTGCGTCGACCAGCGCGAGACGCCCAGATCCCACTCCACCAAGGCCGGGATCCCGAAGCCCACCGCCTCCACGTCGGGCGCCGCCGCGCGCACCTCCTCCACGGCCTCCACGAAGATGTCCAGCGTCTCCGCCCGGTCGCCTCCGCGCCAGGTCCGGCGGACCCGATGGTGCACCACGAGGCCCTCGTCGACCACGCCGCCGAGGAGCTTCGTGCCCCCCGCGTCGATCCCGATAACCCGCCTAGGCGGCATGGCCGGACGATATACAGAGGGGTGTGAGCGACCGGAAACAGGGGGATCCCCCCGAGTACAAGGTCTATCGCTCGCGGAAGAACCCGCTCCAGCGGCTCTCCGGCGGCACGGACCTCGACGCCCTCAAGCGGCGGCTGAGCCGTGCCCGCAGGGACGAGCCCGAGCCCTCGCGCGAGAAGCGCCGGATCACCCCCGGGCGGGTGCTGAAGTGGGTCGCTCTCGCGATCCTCGGCTGGCTGTTGCTCTCGCTGGTCCTGTTCCTCATCAGCGCCCAGATCCAGGACGGCGTCTCGCCCCAGGCCGAGCGCGCCCTCTCCGACGACGGCAACCTCCTGACCGGCAGCACCATCCTCGTGCTCGGCTCCGACGCCCGCACCGGCGACTCCATCGACGAGAGCCAGAGCGGCCCCTCGCGCGCGGACTCGATCATGCTCGTCCACGCCTCGCTCGGCAGCGTGCGCAAGCTCTCGATTCCACGCGACATCGAGGTCGAGATCCCCGGCCACGGCACCAACAAGATCAACGCCGCCTACGCGTTCGGCGGCCCGGCGCTCACCATCGAGACGATCGAGGGATTCCTGGGCAACGGGTTGCAGGTCAGCCACCTGGTCGAGGTCGACTTCGAGGACTTCCCCCAGCTGATCGACGCCCTCGGCGGCGTCACCGTGAACAACAAGACCCGGATCTGCGCGCCACCGTTCGACAACTTCTGGAAGGGCTTCCGGCTGCGCAAGGGGGAACACGAGCTGAACGGCGAGCGCGCACTTGGCTTCGCCCGCGTGCGCAAGAACGACTGCGCCTCCGGCGAGGACGATCGCGCCCGCGCCGCCCGCCAGCAGGAGGTGCTGCGCGCGATCGGCGACGCCGCCACATCACCTGGCGCCTTCCTCCGCCTGCCGCTCGTAAGCTGGCGCGCACCCCAGGCGCTCAAGACGGACATGAAGGGCCCGGCCCTGATGGCCCTCTTCGCCGACATGGCCACCGGCAACTCAGACGAGACCGAGGTGCTCGAGGCCGGCTGCTGCGTTAACGGGAGCAACCTGTTCGTGTCCGACGGCGCCAAGCGCGAAGCCGTCGACAAGCTGCTGAACGGGAGCTAGCCGGAGGGGGGTGGGTAGTTCTGATGCCGCATAGCGGTAGTGAAACGACCCACCCCTCGAGCTAATCGCTCGAGGACGAGGAGGACTTCGATTCCTTCGAGGCCGCTTCCTTCGACTCGCCCTTCTTCGCCGTGTCGCCCTTCGAGTCCGACTCGGACGACGAGGAGGATGCCCCGCCCTTCTTCTTGCCGTAATCCGTGTTGTAGAAGCCCGAGCCCTTGAAGTGGACCGCCACCGGATGGAACACGCGCTGCACGGGCGCCTCGCAGGTCGAGCAGCTCGTGAGCGGGTCGTCCGTCATGCGCTGCATCACCTCGAAGGTGTGCCCCCTGTCGCAGCGGTACTCGTAGATGGGCATGGCACTCTCAGTATAGGAGTGCCGAACTTCCCCGCAGCGTCACTACCTGACCACGAATCGGCGCTGCAACGCGGAATCGGAGCCCGACGCGAACTGCCGGCGACGCTTCGCGGAACACCGGATGTTCGCGCTACGTTCGTCGCCCCGAACCCGTGACAGGCGGGTGGGACTCTGGTGGTCATGGCTACTCACGCTGCACCAGCACCACCCGCCGCCCTCCTGACGCTGGACGAGGTTGCGGAGCTGGCGAAGGTGTCGCGCTCGACGCTGCGGCGAGAGATCGGCCGCGGCGAGCTTCGCGCCGTTCACGTCGGGGCCCAGCTTCGGGTTCACCCTGACGAGTTCCGACGCTGGACCGAGAGCGAGGACCCCGAATGAGACTTCTCCTAGTCACCACTCCTGTAAGTAGCCGGGCACGGGTCGGTCGTTTCGGCGGCTGGCCTTTGCTCGGAGGCCGACATGGCTGAGACGACCAACGGCGCGGAGACGCCGACGGAGTCGCCGCAGAGTCGTCTCATCAGCGCGGGCTTCGGCCGCCAGCTCGACTGGTGGACGACCCCCGGCGAGGGGCGCGTAGTGACGATGGAGGAAGCGATCCGCCTGCTCGACAGCGGTGAGGTGAAGCCCCAGCCGATCCCGTGGCCGGGCACCCATGCCGGTGTTCCGGTCCATGTTCGATCCGAGGAAGAGATCGATCGGATGCTCGGCCGCAACCAGCCGCCGCCCGAGCCGCCCCCGTTGCCGAGCTGGGCTGAGCCGTGGGCCGAGCTGGTGGCCCAGAAGCTCAAGCCGATCGTCCGTGCCGAGGTTCGGGCGGCGCTACGGAAGGGGCGCAGTTCGTGACGACCGCCGCGCGCCAGGCCGCCGTGCGCAAGGAACTGGCCGAGCTAGGGGGCGCGGCGGCGCATGAGGCACGCCATCTTGCAGCGGCGGTTTGCTTGAACGTGCCGGTGATTAAGGCATCCGCAGTCCCGCTGATCGAGGCGGGCGAACTGGAGGCCCTCGGCTACGTCGACCTTGGCCCGGAACGGTGGACGTACGAGGACGTTCGAGCCAGGGCGCTGATCCGTCTCGCGGGAGGGATGGGCGAGAAAAATTGGCCCCCGCCGCACCCGGCGAG
>JBKGUS010000259.1:0-3068 GCA_046462295.1 Thermoleophilaceae bacterium
CGGGGGTGGGACGCGGACTGGGTGTCTCCCTCGCGGGCTCGGCCATCGTGGACGCCAGCTGGCGGGCGCCGTACGAGACTACCCGACCGGTTGTCTCCTCCCTATCGCCACTAACGAGGCCGCGCGGCCAACCCGAAGGGACTGCCCTCGGAGTCCATGCACACCGCCCACCGCTCGCCGGGATGGACGACGCTCCCCCCAACGCCTGGACCCGGCGCAGCGCGTCCGCGAGATCGTCGACCTCGAAATAGGGAAGGGCGACGGTGTCGCCCGGACCGGGTCCCCGGGCGTGCACCCCGATCGGCGGCGCGCTCCCGCGCGATTGCCAGCCCTCGCCCTCTCCTTCGACCCGGTCTCCCATCTCCACACCGAGCAGGCCGCCCCAGAAGCGAAGCGCCCGTCCGGGCTCGTCGGCGGGGAACTCCACCAGAGCCAGCCGCACGCGCTCCATGTCGGGAACATAACGCCGCGGCCTCTCGCGGCGGCGGGACGCTATGGCTGGCGCCTGTACCTATTTGCTGGGCCACTGGAGGAAGAGGTCGGGTCGGGCCCGTCCAGAGCCGTCATGATCGCCTGCGGGAGACGTCGCTCTCGGCACACCGAGAAATGCCGGCGGACCGACTCCTTCGCCATAACAGCGACCTCATCCCCTACGGCGACTGAGCCAACCTCGGATGGCGAGCGCGACCCCGCGATCTCTGGTGGTTGCGCGAAGAGCACGACGCACCGGCTGGAACGAGCGAACGGGTCAGGGGCGTTCGATTGTTCCAGCTCCGCGCCGTCGCGGGGATCTCAGTTGAGCGCGCCGGCGGGCAACACGTAGCGAGCGGGCGGACGCGGATCGGGCCCGATCGGAGCGCTGAGCCGGGGCCCATGCAGGCCCCGCTTGGACGACGTGTCGGCGGCCGCCTCGGGCTTGCCTGCGTGGTCGAGAATCCAGGTCACCACGGCGGCCGAGTCGGCCCCCTCGGCGACGATTGCGGCGCGTTCGATCACCGACCCGCCGGAGGGATGGCTCCGCGACAGGCGAGTCAGCAGGGCTCGGATCTCGTCGTCATTGCGCATAAGGGGAAACCTTTCGTCCTGGCGAGCATAGCCCGCGGCGGGCCACTCGAGCGGAATAGCGCGTAGCGCCTCCGACCACCGGCGTGAGTGCTGCAACCTGCTGCTCCGCGCGAGAAGGGGTGGCGGCGGTTTCAGGCCAACGCCGCCGAGCGCTGGCGCGGCGTGGCAGGGGATACTGGCGTCGTGATGGCCGCGTCTGACCGGAGCCTGCCTGCTGGGCCGCGTCTGCCGCCGGTGCTGCAGACGCTGCGTTGGTTGGTGCGGCCGATTGCGTTCCTCGAGGGCTGCCGGCGCGAGTTTGGTGACGCGTTCAGCGTGCGTTTCCTCGGCTTCGAGAGGCCCATGGTGATGCTCTCCGACCCGGAGGCGATCCGGATCCTCTATAGCGCCCCCGAGCACACGCTTCCACCCGGGCGCACACTCGCGCTGCGGCCGATCATGGGCCCGCGGTCTGTGCTGCTGCTCGAGGGCCGCGAGCACCTGGCGCGGCGACGCCTGATGCTGCCGCCGTTTCATGGACAGCGCATGCGAGCCTACGAGTCGATCGTGCGCGACGTTGTGGCCAGCGAGGTTGAGCAGTGGCCCCAACGTGAGCCCTTCGCGATTCACCCGCGTATGCAGCGCGTCACGCTTGAGGTCATTCTGCGCGCCGTCTTCGGTGTCACGGACCCGGCCCGCCGGCGGCGACTGGCCGAGCGCCTAGGAGGGCTGCTGAGGGACACTGCTTCCGCCGGCCTCCAATTCGGCGTCCTGCTGTCGCGCCGCCTCGGTGGACCGGACCCGCTCAAGGGGTTGGAGGCGCAGCGACACGCGATCAACGAGATGCTCGACGTCGAGATCTCCGAGCGCCGGTCCGACCCCCGCGACGACATCCTCTCCATGCTCATCGCCGCGCGCTTCGAGGATGGCGCGCCGATGGCCGACGCCGAGATCCGCGATCAACTGATCACGCTGCTACTCGCCGGCCACGAGACAACCGCCACCGCGCTCGCGTGGACGTTCGACCTCCTGCTTCGTCACCCCGAAGCCCTTGATCGCCTGCTCGCCGAGATCGAGGCCGGCTCGGGCGACGCTTACATGCGCGCCGTCGTGGCGGAGTCGCTTCGCCTGCGTCCGGTGGTCCCGCTCGCCGGGCGGCGGCTGGCCTCGCAGCTGAGGGTCGGTGCTCACGTACTGCCGGCCGGCACCGACGTCACGCCGGCGATCTGGCTTACGCACACGCGCGCCCACAGCTATCCCGAGCCGTTCGCCTTCCGCCCCGAACGGTTCCTCGAGGACGCGCCGTCGACGTACGCGTGGATCCCGTTCGGCGGAGGGGTGCGGCGCTGCCTCGGAGCGGCGTTCGCCGAGATGGAGATGCGCGTCGCGCTCGCGGAGATCCTGCGTCGGCGCGTGCTGCGCGCGTCGCCCGGCACGGGGGCCGAGCGCGTGGCGCGGCGCAACGTCACCTTCTCCCCTGCCGGCGGCACCCGCGTGATCGCGCTCTCGCCCGAGCGCGACTCGGCGGCTCAGGGCGCCGTGTCGCTCACGGGCGCTGCCAGCCGCGCAACCGCGAGCAGCTCCGGCTGATCAGAACACGCGATGGTCTCGAGGTCCGGCTCGCGGCCACCATGGGTGAGCATCCAGCGTGTGACGGGCGGGAGATCTCGCAGCGCGCGATCCGCAGCCTCGCGGTCGCACTCAGGATCGCGACGAGGAGCGGCCCGGTACTGGTCGAGGAAAGCGTCCGCCCGAGCCTCGGGGTCTTGCCGAGGGTCCATGGGACGGGGTATCGGCGAAATCGCGGTCCTGGCCGAAGACGGGGCGCGCCCGCGGACTTTGGGCCCCCCGCGGACGACTGCTGCTTTACGCGAGCACTAGTGCCTCTCAGCGTTACCAGCGATACGGTCCCGCTTGTGGTGTTTCGAGCTGGCACGCACAGGGTCGGCGGTGACAACGGGATGTTGCAGGTACGCACGTACCGAGAGGGCGTGGCGCAGAAGGTCGGCCACGACCTGATCATC
>JBKGUS010000260.1:0-4812 GCA_046462295.1 Thermoleophilaceae bacterium
GCCGCCCACCAGCTCCTTGAACTTGACGAGCGAGAAGTCGGGCTCGATGCCGGTGGTGTCGCAGTCCATCAGGAAGGAGATCGTCCCGGTGGGGGCGAGCACCGTCGCCTGCGCGTTGCGGTAGCCGTTGCGGACGCCCACGTCGACCGCCTCGTCCCAGGCCCGCCGCGCGGCGGCAAGGAGCTCGGAGTCGGTGCACAGCTCGTCGTCGATGGAGTACGCCGCGCGACGGTGCTTGCGCATCACGTGGTTGTGCGGGTCGCGGTTCTCCTCGTAGCGCTCGTACGGGCCGATCGCGCCGGCCACCTCGGCCGAGGTGCGGTAGGCGCGGCCGGTCATCAGCGCCGTGATGGCGCCGCAGAGCGTGCGGCCCTCGTCCGAGTCGTAGGCCACGCCGTTCGCCATCAGCAGCGCGCCCAGGTTCGCGTAGCCGAGCCCGAGCTGCCGGAAGGCGCGCGCGTTGCGTCCGATCTCATCGGTCGGGTAGCTCGACGGGCCGACGACGATCTCCTGCGCGAGGATCATCACGTCGACTGCGTGCTCGAAGGACTCGACGTCGAAGGTTCCGTCGGCGCGCCGGAACTTCATGAGGTTGAGCGAGGCGAGGTTGCAGGCCGAGTCGTCGACGTGCATGTACTCGCTGTTGTGGACGACGACTGCGGCGCCGGTCTCATTTGAGGCCACAGCGAAGTTGTGAAGTCCATCCACCTCGAGGTCGTAAACCGGGACCGGGCTCGACATGGTGACTCGCCTGACCGCATGGACGGTGTCAGTGGTCGTCACCATGACCCGCTCCGCAAGGCCGCCGGAACCACTCTCCTGTGACGTCAACGCTCGAACCACATCGCCGCGGCTGAGCGACTGTGCTTCTACGAAGCGACCGTCGGCAAGGAGGAAACGGTGGTCGGGGGTGCAGCGGAGCACTTGGCCACCGTCGGTGTGCACCTCAAGGAGGTTCTGCGTCTCGCCCGCCACCCAGACGGCGTTGATCTGGCGGACGGTCGGCCGTCCACTGTCGCGGTCGAAGGCTTCGACCATGGGAAGGTCATCGCCGTTCGAGGCCTTGTCGTGCAGCTCTGAGAAGGCGATCTCTCCATCGACCGTGCGGACAAGGGTCTCGCCGACGAAGCAGCACGGGTTCGACGCGTTGATCCGCCCGGAGTTCGGGCACGTGTGCCACTCGTTGATCGTGGTGTCGTACTGGACGCCCGGATCGGCGCAGCGCCAGGCCGCGTCGGCGATCTGGTTCAGCACGTCCCGCGCGTTTACCCGCTCGATTACCGATCCGTCGGTGCGCGCGGTCAGTTCCCACTCCTCGCCATGTTCAGCGCGCTCCATGAACTCCTCGGTGACTCGCACCGAGTTGTTCGCGTTCTGGTACTGGATCGAGGTGAACGCGTCGGAGTCGAGCCGCATGTCGAAGCCGGCGTCGCGCAGGGCGGCTGCTTTCTCCTCCTCGCGCGCCTTGCACCAAATGAAGTCGAGGATGTCGGGGTGGTCGACGTCGAGCACCACCATCTTGGCTGCGCGCCGTGTGCCGCCCCCTGACTTGATTGACCCGGCCCAGGCGTCGGCCCCGCGCATGAAGCTGACCGGACCGCTCGCGTAGCCGCCCTTGCTAAGCGGTTCCATGGAGCCCCGGATCTTGGAGAGATTTATCCCGGAGCCTGAGCCACCTCGGAAGATCATTCCTTCCTTGGTGTTCCACTCAAGGATGGACTCCATGTTGTCCTCGACGGAGAGGATGAAGCACGCCGACATCTGGTTCTTCGGGCTGTCCGTCGGATGCCAGCCGCAGTTGAACCAGACCGGCGAGTTGAACGCCGCCATCTGGTTGAGCAGGATGTGGGTGAGCTCGTCCTCGAAGGCGGAGGCGTCCTCCTCGGACGCGAAGTAGCCGCCCTCGCGGCCCCAGCCGGCGATCGTGCCTGCAACGCGGCCGATCATCTGCTTGACGGACGACTCGCGCTCGGCTGTCCCGAGCCGGCCGCGGAAGTACTTCTGGGCGACGATGTTGGTCGCGTTCTGGGACCAGCTCACGGGGAACTCGACGCCCCGCTGCTCGAACGCCGGGTCGGCCGGATCGCCGATGACGGCGTCGCGAATCTCCCACTCGACGCAGTCGAAGGGGTGCTTGTCCGCGTCCGTGAAACGCCGCTGAACTCCGACCCCGGCACCGCGTGCGGTGACGCTCGGGTCGGCGGCGCTACGGCTGTGGGACATGACTTCTCCTTCGAGTGGATCGAACTTTGCGGGAACGACCGATGATGCTCTCGGGCTCGGATGGAACGGAGCCGTCGATGGCGAGCTGATCCTCGCCCGGAAGGGGGTCGTCCTTGAACCGCCTGACGACGGCCTCGAGCTCGTCGAGATCGGCGAGGTTGCGGTAGACGGACGCGAACTGGATGGCCGCCACCGGGTCGAGCCGGGCAAGCCCGCGCTCGGCGAGATCGCCGACCTGGCTCGCCTTGACCTCCGGGCCGGCCCGCCTCACCGCCGCCGCGATCGACTCCGACAGCTGCTCCAGCTGCTCCGAGCTCACGGGCCGCTTGTTGGCGGCCCGCTCGAGCCCTCCCAGGAGCTTCCGGGTGTCGAATCGCTCGCGGCGGCCGTCGCGCTTGAGGACGGTTACGCCCGCCTCCGCGCGCTCGTACGTGGTGAAGCGGTTGCCGCAGCCCTCGCACTCGCGACGGCGGCGGACGGCGTCGCCCGGCTCGGACAGGCGGGAGTCGACCACGCGGGTCGATTCCGATGAGCAGTAGGGGCAACGCACACGGGGAATTCTACTACCCCTAGTGCTCGATTCCTTCTCCGAGCACTACATCTTGTGTGCACTAAGCGGAGGGAATGTGCTGGACGATCGTCTCGCCGGCCGGGCGCCCGCCATCGGGCGGCGGGTCGAAGCTATCCCAGCGGCGGTCCGGATCCCGTAGGTAGTCGGCGAATCCCGCGGAAGGAGCGTGAAGATTGAGCCAGCGCGCCCCCGCGGGGCCGGCGTGCTGGAAGGTGTGGACCACGTCGGGCGGGACGAGCACGAAGGTCCCCGGGCCGGCGGTCACGCTCTCGAGCTCGGGACCGACTCGGAAGACGATCTCCCCGTCGAGGACGAAGAAGACGTCGACGTGCTCCTTGTGGATGTGCGCGGGCGGGCCTTCCTCGCCGGCGGCGTAGCGCGTCCAGGTAAGCGCCACCTCGGGGAGGTCGGCGAGGATGCGGATGGTGCGCTCCGGCGTGTCCGTGATCGTCTCGCCGTCGTCGATGTGGAGGACGATGGCGTCGCCTTTGGCCTCCTCGGGCGGTTCGAACTGGTCGGCCTCGTGCGGGGGCCGCTCGCCAAAGAGGTAGTCGGCGAAGCCCATGCCGGGCGCGTGGATGTTGAGGAACCGAACCTCGTCCGTGCCGTCGTGGCGGTAGGTGTGGGTGACTCCCGGCGGCGCGACCCACACCATGCCCTTGCCGAGTTGGCCGCGGTGGTGGCCGGCGTAGACGTGCAGGTCGCCATCGAGCAAGACGAAACCGTCGGCATGGCGGCGGTGGACGTGGAGCGGCGGCCCGCCCTCGGGGCGGAGGCGCGCGTAGGTCATGACGAGCTCGGGGCGGTCGGCGAGCACGAGGATGGTGGCGTCGGGGACGTCGACGAGCGCCTGGCCGGTGCGCGACACGGGTCGCTAGACCGCCCGGAAGTCGTACTGGGAGGCGATCTCGGCCATCTTCTGCGGGTCGAGCGGGCCGCCGCTTTCGGCCACTTCACGGAGGTAGCGCTCGAAGCCGGCCGGGGCCATGAGGTTGAGGACGCTGACCGGCTCGTCGCTCGGGTTCGAGAAGGTGTGGGGGTTGCCGGGCGGGACGAGGGCGTAGGTGCCCGCGCCCGCTTCGACGGTCTGGCCGTCGAGCTGGAGTTTGAGCGTGCCCTGTTGCACGTAGAAGCTGTCGACCATCTGCTCGTGGACATGGGGGACGGGCCCGGGGAAGCCGGCTTGCACGGTCGACTCGAGAACGGCGAGCGAGCCCATGCCGTCGTCGACTCCTGATTTCACGGTCGAGCGGCTGGGGCCGAGGTCGAGCAGCTCGCCCTCGCCGGGCTGGAGGACCACCGCCTCGGAGGTGGGGCGGCCGCTGCCGGGCGGGACGTCGTAGTGCTGATCGAAGTCTTCGTTGCGGCCGCGAAGGTAGTCGGCGAAGCCGCAGCCGGGGGCGTGGAAGTTGAGGTACCGACCGGGCTCGTCGGCGGGGTTGCCGAAGGCGTGGATCACCTCGGGCGGGATCAGCGCGAAGCCACCGGGGCCGAGGATCAGGTCCTCCTCGTCGAGCGTGATGCGGAGCTGGCCGTCGAGGCAGTAGAAGGCGTCGGCATGGTGGCGGTGCATGTGCCGCTGCGGCCCGTCCTGGTTCGGCGCGTAGCGGAACTCGGTGAGGACGAGCTCTTCGCGGTCGGCGAGGATGGTGTAGCGCTCGGTGCCTTCGCCCTCGCCGGGGCGGAGGATGGTGGGGGCGTCGGGCATGCGGGGACCGTATCCGGGTTTGCGACGCCCTGGGGGTCGCTGCTCAGCGAAGCGAGGCGAGGGTGCGCTCGAGGCCGTCCTCGAGGCCCGTGCCGGCCTCCCAGCCGAGCTCCTGCTTGGCCCGCGAGGTGTCGAGCGCGATGTGACGCACCTCCCCCGGCCGCTCAGGCGCGTGTTCGGGCTCGAAGGCGCCGTCGGTGTGCGAAGCGAGGGCTTCAACGATGTCGAGGACGGAGACCTCGGCGCCGCGGCCGATGTTGACGGCGCCGGACGTCTGGGTCTCGGCAGCCTTGAGGTTGGCGTCGACGAC
>JBKGUS010000261.1:0-11912 GCA_046462295.1 Thermoleophilaceae bacterium
CCGCCACGCGCCCCGCGAAGCTGAGGAGAGCGCGACGGAAGCGTGGCCACGCCGCGTCGGCGCTGGGGAGGCTCCGACGGCGTCTGAGACACTCCTGGCGAGGCCCGAGAAAGGAGCACCATGGCCGGACTGACGCTCAGCTCAGGAATCGACAGCACCTTCCCGATGGTCACGACTCTCCAAGTTCGGAGGGAGGCCCAGGTGGCGCACTACTCGCGCGGCCGCACTGGCGAGTCAGGCGCTGCCTTGCAGCCAGCGGGCTGACATGGCCTACACCAGGGAGCAAGTCCGAGAAGCGGTGGAGCGGGCTGGAGATGAACACTGGCGGGCGCTGATTCGACATCATGAGGATGCCTATCCGGCGAGTCGCCCCACCCCGGGCGATGTATGCCGGGCCGAGGCCGAGCGGCTCAACCAGCTCGGGCTCGGCGACGCCGCGGACCTCACGCTGGTCGAGACCCGCGTGGAGCGCACCGATTCCACCATCCGCATCGTTCACCTCTTCGAGTACGGGCCTCACAAGGCTCGCCTGCTGACGGAGCCGTTCGAGGGGTACGGAAGCGAACAAGCGTGAAGAGTGAAACTGAAAGGGCGCCTCCGTCAGCCCCTGCCGCGGGGCTCAAGGCGCCCGAGCGCCCGCCTACCGTTGCCTCATCGCTATTTCGGCGAGGTCGCCGGCAAGCCGCTCGACGTAGCGGCGACCCCGCTGACCGTTCTCGAGTGCGTCGAGCCAGCGAGCCGGGATCGATGTTGAACCCCACGCCGCGCCGGCCAGCGCACCTGCCATGGCGCCCAGGGTGTCTGTGTCGCCCCCGCAGCGGACCACGAAGCTGACCGCTTGCTCGAAGCCCCCTTGGGAAGCCGCGGCGAAGATCGCCGTCGGCACCGACTCGTGTCCGATCGCTGAGTTGCCGAGTAGCTCTCCCACCTCCGCAGGCCCGAGGTCCGAATCGAGTAGCGCGGCGGCGCGGTCGAGTTGTCGCCGCATCACGGAGCGTTTGGCGGCGTCGCGCGCGGCGGCGAGGATGCCCTCACCCCGTAACGCAGCTGCGACTGCGACAGCCTGGACGATCGCGGCATCGACGGCGAGCGGGTGGGCGTGGGTGAGCCGCGCGCTTCGCTCCGCCTGAGCGCGGAGCTCGTCTGGAGAGTCGGCGAACAGGACAGCGATCGGTGCGATCCGCATCGCCGCACCGTTTCCGAGCGATCCCTCGCCGCCGAAGAGGCGCTGGGCGGCCGCGTCGAGCGAAACGCCTCGCCGCCAGCTCGCGAGGACCTCCAGCGTGCCCGCCCCATAACCGCGCGAGGGATCGCAGCGCTCGAGGAACGCTTGCGCGAGCCGCTCCTCGTTCACGGAGCCGTGCTCGAGCAGGGACTCGGCGAGCACGATCATCATCTCGGTGTCGTCGGTGTAGGTGCCCCGACCGCGCCGCGCCTCGACCATCTCCAGGCGCGCGGGGACGGCCGGTGAGGACAGTCCCTCGTAAGGCATGCCGAGGGCGTCGCCGACGAACGTTCCCAGGAGGGCCCCGGCAACCGCGTCGTTCCGATGTTCCGCTCTTGTCCCCATGACGGTGCGTCTGCAACCTAATCGAGCAGCCTGTTGGCCACGCAGGTCATCCCTACCAGCGAGCACGACGCCTCGGTGGAGCCTGAAGCGCCGCTTCGGGCTCCGGTCAGAGGTGATGCAGGTACTCGGCGATCTCCCAGTCCGAGACCCAGGCGCGGTGCCGCTCGATCTCGAAGCGCTTGACCGCGAGGAAGGTCTCGACGATCTGCGGGCCGAGCGCCCGGCACAGGACCGTGTCGCTCTCGAGTGCCTCGAGGGCTGCGTCCAACGATTCGGGAAGTGCTCTGCCGATCACCGTGCGGTCCGCCCGGTATGCATCACCGTCGACGGGAGGTGGCGGGCGCAGACGCTCCTGCACGCCGTGCGCACCGGCGGCCAACACCGCCGCGATCGCCAGATACGGGTTCGCGGCGCCGTCGGCGGCCCGGATCTCGATCCGCGTGGCGCCGCTGCGCTCCGGCGGGATGCGGATGAAGGTGCCCCGGTTGTCCCAGCCCCAGTTCGCGTGGGTGGGCGCCAGCGAGTCCGGCTTGATGCGCCGGTAGGCGTTGATCGTGGGGTTGAGGAACGCCATCAGCCCGGCGGCGTGGGCGAGCAGGCCGGCGGTGAAGGCGCGCAGCTCGGCGCTGATGCCGTCCTCCTCCTCCGGCGCGTCGAACGCGTTGCGCCCGTCCCGGTTCGCCGAGACGTGGAGATGTGTGCCGGAGCCACCCTGGTCGTTGAAGGGCTTGCCCATGAACGTGGCCACGAGTCCGTGCTGCGCTGCGATGTCCTTGACGGCCGCCTTGAGGCGGAACGCCCGGTCCGCGGCCCGCAGCGCGTCGGTGTGGCGCAGGTTGATCTCGTACTGGCTGTTCATGAACTCGTGGTTGACCGCGAGGACCTCCAGCCCGAGCTGCGCCAAGTCCTCGGTCATCCCCCGCACGATGCCGTCGGGGTCCGTCTGCGGCCCCACCGTGTAGACCATGCTCGGTTGGTCGACGTGGCGCCGAATGCCGTGTGTTGCCGCCCGATCGCGCCGGACCAGGAAGAATTCGAGCTCGGGGCCCACGATCGGGTCCAAACCGATCGCCCTCAGCTCCTCCACGATCCGACGCACGGTCCCGCGCGGGTCCGGGATGGGCGTTCCGCCCTCGGCCCGCTCTAGATTCGCCAGGCAGCTCGCCACTCCCGGCTCCCAGGGCAGCGTCGTCATGGTCGTCATGTCGGGATGGGCGATGAGGTCGGGATAGCCCTCGTCGCGGCCGACCACAGGCGTGTGGCGGAGGTCGGTGCCCATCACCGCCGCGCAGAAGCGAAGGCCCTGATCGAGGACGTGGTCGAATTCCGCGATCGGTACGTCCTTGCCACGGGCGACTCCGTGGAGATCGGGATAGAGCACCCGGATTGATCTGACCGGCGTGTCGGTGGAGACTTCGGCGGTGGTTTCCCCGCCGGGGGTCGCCGCGGGCCGGGGGTCGTTGCGCACGGAAGTAGGCTAGGCCAGACCGATGCTCCCGGCGCCGTGCATGCGCAGGTGGTCGAGCACGGTGCCGCTTGCTTCGCGTAGGCGCAGCCGCTCGACCAGCGGCGCGTAGCGCCCGCCGGCCAAGCCGTCCGCCAGCACGGCCGCGCCCTGCGCCGCCGTCTTGGCCCGCGGGCCCAGCCCGACGGCGGCGGAGACGGTCGCCACACCCGCGAGCCGTTCGGTCAGGGCGTCGAGCAGCCCGGGAGCGCCCGCCAACCGGCCCGCGACGAGGATCTCGTGCGGCGCGCGAACCGAGGCCGTCAGGGCGAGCGCAGCCTTCACCGCGCCCTCCTCGAGCGCCAGCCATCCCTCGCGGTGGCCGGGATCGCCGCGCAGCGCCTCGAGCGCGCCAGCGGCCGAGAGGTCCAGCTCCCCGTGCGGGTCGAGCGCCCCGCCGCTGAAGACGGTCTCCTTGGCGAGTGCCGCGCCGAGCAGGTAGGCCACCTCCGCGTCGAGCGCGCCGCAGGAGCGACCCCCGATCGGCGCGCAGGAACCACCGAGCCCGTCGACGATCTGCCCGCGGTCGATCGCAAGCGCGGCGCTGAAGGCGCCACCGAGCTCGAGCATGATGAATGAGGTCTCCTCGTAGGCAAGGCCAAGCCGGCCGGCCTGATCCACGATGCACAGCGCCGCGCCGGCCACCTTGTCGGCGGTCCCGAGGTCGATCCGGTTCCACTTGCGGTACTCCGGCACCGTGGGCAGGTGAATCGCTCCCGGGCCGAAGACCAGTGGCAGTCCGGCGCCGATGAGCGCGCGAATCATGGCGCGCATGCCGCCGATGCCCGCGCGCGCGCCCGCTTGATCGCTCCGCAACAGCAGCATGAGCGCCAGCTCGCGGTCGCCGATCCGCTCGCCCGGCACGAGCGGCAGCCCGTAACCGGCGGGACCGAGCACCAGGTGGAAGGGGCCGTGAGCCACGAGCTCGTCGACCAGCGGTGCCGGATCGAGCGCCAGATCGGCCGACCGGAAGCTCCGGTCGAGCAGCACTTCCCCGTCGTCGAGCCCGCACACGTCGATGGAGACGGTCCCGGGGTCGATGCCGGCCACACGCCGACCGGGCGTGGAGTCAGACGATCTCTTGGGCCACGGCGTAGACGCCATCCGCGTTGAGCACGAGGTCGGTGCGCTCGAAGAGCCGGCGCACGCAGGCCTTGTGAGTCTTCATCTTCTTGCCGCCGACGGCCAGCGCGCCTAGGACGAGCTTCCCCTCCCGCTCGACGAGATCGTCCCCGGCCTCGACGCCCTCGATCCCGAGCGGCTCGGCGGCGTTGTAGTCGGCGAGCAGCTCGATCGTGGGATTGCCGCTCCACACCTCCCGACGCAGCAGCTGCACGCCGGCCGGCCCCGCGGCCAGGACGATGTTCGCCCCCTCCAGCGCCGCCTCCATCTCCGCCCGGTCCTCCACCTCACGAGTGTCGATCCCCAGACGCTCGGCGACTGCCAGCCCTCGCGGCCGGTGGTAGGAGTCCGTGCCGAGGACGTCAGCCGGGATCGTCGTCGCAAGGACCTCGCAGCCCTCCTGGGTGAGCAGCTTCGCGGAGCGCAGGCCGACGGGGCCCACGCCCACGATCACCGCTCGGCGGTCGCGCAGGTCGCGATCCTTGGCGATCAGCGCGATGGCCGTGGCCGCCGTCGTGTTGCAGCCGTCTGAGTCAAGCATCGTCGACAGGCGGAAGGGGCCGAAGTACGCGGCCTGGACCTCGTCGAGAAGCTTCTCGCCCTGCGTCACGTCCGAGCCGCCGACCCACACGGCCATCGAGGAGTCGCCGGGGGCGCGCGTGAAGAACGCTCCCTGGACGAGGTCGCGCACCGCCTCCGGGGTCACGCTCCCGTGGCTGAGCAGGACGTCAACCCCTGCGTCCTCGGCCACGATGGCGTCGAACGGGCTCGGATGTCGATCGGTGTCGAGCTGTAGAAGGACCTTCTTCACGGCGTGGGCCTGCGGCCCGGCGCCCCGCTAGGCCTCCGCGCCGGCCGCGAATGGATGGCGCGCCTCGGCCTCCTGCTCGATCACGGTGCTCGCGGTCGGCTCGCCGGCCATCGCGCGGGCGATCGACTCCTTTGTGGCCTGGTAGTTCCAGTCGAAGATCTTCTTCTCGTCCTCGGCCAGCCAGTGGATGAAGACACCCACGATCACGCAGAGATCGTCGACCTCACCCTCCGGGATCACTCCGTCACGAACCGAGTCGACGACACCTCGTGCCACCGCCGCCTGGGCGGGCCCGAACATATGCCCTACCTGCTTCTCGCCCTTGATCGTCACCTTGTTGGCGATGATCGTGTCGGGCTTGGCGGGGAGGTTGGGCGCAACGAGGGCGAGCAGGTTCGTGTGGCCCTCCTTCTGGTTCAGGAGGGCGCCGGCGAACGCTTCGCCGACCGGTCCGTCCTTGGGTCCGATCAACGCATCGATGTGGGCGACCTCGTTGCCATCGCCCACCAGCGACTCTCCAACCGACAAGGTCCTGGCCATGTGCCTTCCTCTCCTCGTGGTTCTCGTGGTACCCGTCGCGCCGCGTAGGCGGGGCGCGAGTCTATCGCGGGCCAAGCGTCCGGCGCAGGGCGGCTCGCCAGCCTCTCGCGAGTATGCTCCGGCGCGCGGATGCCTGAGCGCGCGGCGACCTGTGCCGGCTGCGGATGTGGATGCGACGACATCGAGGTCGCGGTGGCCGCCGGCGCGCTCGAGCACGTGACGCGCACCTGCGCGCTCGGCGACGCGTGGTTCGCCGAGCGCACGGCCGACCCGCCGCCGCTGGCCCGCGTCGACGGCCGCGAGGTCGACTTCGCGGAAGCGGTCGAGGCGTCGGCCGCGATCCTCGGCGAGGCCCGGCTTCCGCTCGTGTGCGGCCTCGGGCAGACCGACTGCGAGAGCCAGCGCGCGGCCGTGGCGCTGGCCGACGCGATCGGCGCCGTGATCGATCCCGCCGGGCCCCGGGAGGACGGGGCCGTCGGCGCGGCCTCGCAGGCCATCGGGCTGAGCACTGCCACGTTCGGCGAGCTGCGCGACCGCGCCGGCCTCGTCGTGGCCTGGCGCGCGAACCCGGTCGAGTCAAATCCCAGGCTGCTACCCCGCCTGCGCCTCGATCGGGCGGGACGCGCGGCCGAGCGGACGCTGGTGGTCGTCGACGCGCAGCGCACGGCGACGGCAGACGAGGCGGACGAGTTCATCGAGCTGCCGCCCGAGCTCGACTTCGAGGCGCTGTGGGCCTTGCGCGCGCTGGTGCGCGACCTCCCGCTCGATCGCGACCGCGCGGCTCGGCTGCCGCTGGACGCCCTCGAGCGGCTCGCGGACCGCCTCCGCTCGTGTAGCTACGGGGCGGTGCTGCATGGCCCCGCCGGGTATGTGAACGCGCTGGCGCTGCTGGCGCTCGTGCGCGACCTGGCCCGCGTCGCGCACGTCGTGGCGCTGCAGCTGCGGCAGGACGGCAACGCGCGGGGTGCCGAGGACGTGCTGGCCTGGCAGACCGGCTACCCGGCGGCCGTGAGCTTCGCGCGCGGGCATCCACGCTCCCGGCCCCGGGAGTTCAGCGCCGCGGGCCTGCTCGAGCGCGGCGAGACGGACGCGGCGCTCATCGTGGGCTTCGACGCGCTTCGTCACCTCCCGCCACGGGCCGCCGATCACCTGCGCGGAATCCCCGCGATCGTCGTCGACCCGCGCGCCACGGAGACGGCCGCGGCCGCCCGCGTCGCGTTCGCGACGGCCGCCGGCGGCGTGCAGCGCGAGGGCACCGCCCACCGTATGGACGGGGTGCCCGTGACGCTCCGCGCGCCCCTGGCATCCGAGCGGGCGGGGGACAGGGAGGTGCTCGCCGCGATCGCGGCACGCATCAGCGGGGAAGAGGGGACCTAGCGCCGCATGCTGCGCATCGCGCAGGGCCGTGTCTACGATCCCGCCAACCGGATCGACGGCGAGGTGCGCGACGTCTGCCTGGACGGCGGCACGGTGGTCGAGGAGCTGCCCCCGCACGCCCCGCGCATCGACGCCCGCGGCATGGTCGTGATGCCGGGCGGTGTGGACATCCACTCCCACATCGCCGGCCCGAAGATCAACGCGGCCCGCAAGCTCACCCCGGAGGAGCACCGCGCGGACGTGCTCGACCGCACGGCGATCGCGCGCTCGGGCACGGGCGGAACGGTGCCGTCGACCTTCGCGACGGGCTATCGCTACGCGCTCCTCGGCTACACGACCGTCGTCGACGCCGCCACCCCGCCGCTCGCGGCGCGCCACACGCTCGCCGAGCTGCGCGACACGCCGATCGTCGACGCGGCGTTCCTCGTGCTGATGGGCAACAACCTGCCGCTGTTCGAGCTCATCCGCGAGGGGGGGCCCCTGACCGACGCCGTCGCCTGGTGGCTGGAGGCCACGGGCGGCTACGGCGTCAAGCTGGTCAACCCAGGTGGTGTCGAGATGTGGAAGCACGGCAACCGCAACGTGACGTCGCTCGACGACGAGGTCGAGGGGCTGGGCGTCACGCCGCGCCGCGTGCTGGACGCGATCGCCACTGCGGTGGACGAGCTGGGTCTCCCTCACCCCGTTCACGTCCACTGCAACAACCTGGGGCTGGCGGGCAACTGGCGAACCACGCTCGACACGCTCGACACCCTGCAGGGCCGGCGGGCCCACCTCGCCCACCTGCAGTTTCACGCGTACGGCGGGACGCCGGGCAAGCGGCCCCGCTCGCGCGCGCCGGAGCTGGCCGAGCACCTCGACGCGCATCCCGAGCACAGCGCCGACGTCGGCCAGGTGATGTTCGGGCCCGCGACGACGCTGACCGCGGACGCCCCCGTCTCCGCACTGCTGCGCGAGATCACCCGCGGCAAGTGGGTGAATGCCGACCTCGAGGCGGAGACCGGCTGCGGCATCGTGCCCTTCGCCTACCGCGAGCGCAACTATGTTCACGCGCTCCAGTGGGCCATTGGCCTGGAGCTGTTCCTGCTCAGCCGCGACCCCTGGCGGGTCGTGCTCTCAACTGATCACCCCAACGGCGGCTCGTTCCTGAGCTACCCGCGGCTCATCCGCCTGCTGATGGATCGCGAGTTCCGAAACGAGCAGATCGGCCGCGTCAACCAGAAGGCGATACGGCGCACGGTGCTCCGGGACCGGATCGAGCGCGAGTACACGCTCGGAGAGATCGCGATCATCACCCGCGCCGGGCCCGCCAGGCTGCTCGGGCTGGCCGACAAGGGCCATCTCGGCGTCGGCGCCGACGCCGACGTGACGGTCTACAGTGAGCACGAGGACCGCGAGCAGATGTTCGCCACGCCACGCTATGTCATCAAGGGCGGGCGGGTGATCGTCGAGGAGGGTGAGCTGCGCGAGGCCCCGGCCGGGGACCTCCTGCGGATCGCGGCGGACCACGACGGGACGATCGAGCGCGTCCTGCGACCGCTGTTCGAGAAGCACTACAGCGTCCAGCTCGCGAACTACCCGGTGCGCGAGCCGTGGCTGCTCGAGCCCGCCCGCAGGGTCCCCGCCCACCGGGCCGGGAGCGGGCGATGAGACTGTCCGACACCGAGGTCGTCGACACCTTCGCCGAGGCCTTCCCGATGTGGGGAGCGCGGATCATCATCACCGCGGAGAGCCCAGCCTGGGCACACGAGGCCGCCCGCTCGCTCACCGGCTTCGCCACGTCGGTGATCGGCTGCAAGTGCGAGGCCGGCATCGAGCGCGAGCTCGATCGCGCCGAGACGCCCGACGGCCGGCCCGGGGTCAGCGCGCTGCTGTTCGCGGGTGATCGCGAGGGGCTGGCCAAGCGGCTGGTGGAGCGCATCGGCCAGAGCGTGCTCACATGTCCCACGACGGCCTGCTTCAACGGGCTCGACGCTCCGGAGACGGTCGACGTCGGCGGTCAGCTGCGCTTCTTCGGCGACGGCTACCAGGCCAGCAAGGTGCTCGACGGGCGCCGCTACTGGCGCGTGCCGGTGATGGAGGGAGAGTTCCTGGTCGAGGAGCGCTTCGCCGTGGCCGAGGGAGTGGCCGGCGGCAACATCATCATTCTCGGCCGCGACGTAGCCGGCGCACTGGGCGCGGCGGAGGCTGCGGCCGCGGAGATGCGCACGGTGCGCGACATGATTCTGCCCTTCCCGGGAGGCATCGCTCGCAGCGGCAGCAAGGTCGGCTCCCGCTACAGCGGCCTGGTCGCCTCGACCAACGAGTCGCTGTGCCCGACGCTGCGGGCGCAGGTCCCGCAGACCGACGTGCCGCCCGACGTCGGCTCGGTGCTGGAGATCGTCATCGACGGCCTGACCCTCGAGGCTGTGCGCGACGCCATGGCGCGAGGGCTCGAAGCCGCCGCCCGGGCGGGGGCCAGCCACGTGACGGCCGGCAACTACGGAGGCAACCTGGGGCCGTACCACATCGACCTGCGCGGCCTGGTCCCCGGCTTGCGGGACGACTAGTGGCGCTGACCCTCACGCTGCGCGATCCGCCGACCGTGCCGCTCGAGACCGAGGGCCTCAGCCCCGATCGGCTCGCTGCTCGTAGCCGTGGCGAGGTGGAGGCGCTCGTCGCCTGGCACGGCAACCGGCGGGTGCAGCTCGCCGACTTCTTCGCCGTCTCCGGCACCGGCGACGAGGAGCTGCGGGTCGAGGGCGACCTGCGGCGCGTCAAGTTCCTCGGGGCGGGCATGACCGCCGGCCGGCTGATCGTCGCGGGCGATGCGGGGATGCACACCGGCGCGGACCTGCGCGGCGGCGAGCTGGTCGTCGAGGGTGACGTGGGGGACTTCGCGGGCGTGAACATGCGCGGCGGGCGGCTCGTGGTGCAGGGCTCCGCCGGGCACCAGCTGGGCGGGGCACAGCCGGGCGAGCACGCCGGGATGCGCGGCGGCGAGATCCTCGTCCACGGCGATGCCGGCGACCAGCTCGGCGCCGGCCTTAGGCGCGGGCTGATCGCCGTCGGGGGGCGGGTAGGCGAGGCCGCTGGGCTGCGCATGCTGGCCGGCACGATCGTCGCTCTGGGCGGCGTCGGCCCCCGGCCGGGCGCGGCCATGCGGCGGGGCACGATCGTGGCCATGTCGCCGGTGACGCTGCTGCCCACCTTCTCCTACGCGTGTACCTACCGCCCGCCCTTCCTGCGCTTGTACCTGCGCCACTTGCGCGCGCTCGGCCTGTCGCTGACCGACGAGCAGATCGAGGGCCGCTATGAGCGCTGGTCCGGAGACGGCCTCGAGCTGCGGCGGGGAGAGATCCTGATTCTCGAGGCCGGCCGGTGAGCGCCCAGCGTTATCGCTGAGCCGCCGCCGCCTCGCGACCCGCCTCGAGCGTGCCGCCGACGGTCTCGAGCAGCGGCCGTGCCTTCAGCAGCATCTCCTCCAGCTCGGCCTCGGGGTCGGACGCCGCGACGATCGCCCCGCCCGCGCCGATCGTCAGGCCTTCCGGCGAGGCCACGAGCGTGCGGATCACCACGCTGAGGTCGGCGGTGCCGTTGACGGCGAAGAACCCCAGGGCGCCGGAGTAGACGCCGCGCGGACGGCCCTCGATGCGGTCGATGATCTCCAGCGTGCGGAGCTTCGGGGCGCCCGTCATCGAGCCCGCGGGGAAGGCCGCCCGCACGCAGTCAATCGCGTCGCAGCCCTCGCGCAGGCGGCCGCGCACCACGGTCACCATCTGGTGGACGGTGGCGTACGGCTCCACGACCATCAGCCCCGGGACCTCGACCGTGCCCAGCACTGAGACCCTGCCGAGATCGTTGCGAACCAGGTCCGCGATCATCAGGTTCTCAGCGCGCGTCTTCTTGTCGCGGCGGAGCTCCGCCGCCCGGCAGGCGTCCTCGAACGGCTCGGCCACCCGCGCCGCGGTTCCCTTCATCGGCCGCGACTCGACCACACCGTTGCGGTCCACCCGGAGGAAGCGCTCGGGCGAGGAGCTCAGCACAGAATGCTCCCCCAGCCGCAGCAGCGCGGCGAACGGCGCCGGGTTGCGCGCCCTCAGCGCACGGTAGGCCGACAGCGGGTCGACGCTTCCACCGCTGCGGAGCTCGGTCGTCAAGCAGACCTCGTAGGTCTCGCCCTCGACGATCTCGCGCCGGCAGGCGGCGAT
This sequence comes from Thermoleophilaceae bacterium, assembly GCA_046462295.1. Classification (GTDB taxonomy): domain Bacteria; phylum Actinomycetota; class Thermoleophilia; order Solirubrobacterales; family Thermoleophilaceae; genus JACVRW01. Next base: position 11,115 of record JBKGUS010000261.1, read on the forward strand.
GTTGGCCAGGTACTGCGCCGGTGAGTCATGCGGCTCGAAGCGCAGCGAGCCGGGTGGCGCCGGGGGCGGCGGCAGCGGCGGCGGATCGCTCGCGAGCTCGCGCAACCGCTCGGCGGTCGTGGCGAGCCAGACGCGGGCCGCTTCCGTGCCGGAGGGATCGGCGAGCGCGAGCAGGTAGACGTGGCGCTCGGCGTGGTCGAACGCGATCAGCCGGTCGCAGAGCACGAGCGCCGCGTCCGGGAGCGGCGACGCGTGCACGGGCTGGGCCCCGCACTCGGCCTTCAGCTCGTAGCCGAGGTAGCCCGCGAAGCCGCACGTAAAGTCGAACGGCAGCTCCGGGACGTCGGCCCGCAGGCGCGCGAGCCGGTCCCGGCAGTAGTCGAGCACGCTCACGGTGCGCAGCTCCCGCCCCGAGGCACGCTCGACAGCGAGCGTCCGCGTTTCGACGTCGTAGCGCACGACCTCGCCGAGCGGACCGTCGGGCGCGCCGACGAACGAGAAGCGCGCCATGACGGGGTCGGCGGTCACACTGTCGAGCCAGATCGCGTGGTCGTGCCCGGCGTAGAGAGCCTCGAACACGGTCTCGGGCTCGCACCAGGTCTCGAGCCGGCGATGGTGGACGCGCGCACCTATGTGCGCAGCGCGCGCGGCGGGCCGCGCCGCGCGCCGCCGCCGGGCGGGACGGCGGGGAGCCGCGCGCGCCCGCTGTTCGGCGTGCAGTTCCATCCCGAGTCGGTGAGCACCCGGCACGGCCGCCGCATCATCGAGAACTTCCGCGACCTCACCCGCGCGCGGCGC
>JBKGUS010000262.1:0-3506 GCA_046462295.1 Thermoleophilaceae bacterium
ACACGCCCGCCCGGTCGCGGCAGCCGGCGCCGCTCGCCGGCGTCCAAGAAGCCGAAGCCGCAGCGCCGGCAGCGGGCCGCCCCGGCCGGGCATGCGGCTCCGCACCGCGGGCAGGTCGGACTGGCGTCCGGCGGATCCAGCGCCCTACCTCCGAGCGGCAACGCTTCCGCTTAGCTCATGCGGCCACGCGCCTCCGGCGTATAGGCCGGCAGGAGGTAGACCATCCACGTCTCCGGCGGCCCGCCGAACGGATCCACGCGGCGAACGCCGCTCCGAGCTCAGAGCCGAAACGCGGGCAGTACGCGGGATGACCGACGACCACCACCTCGCCGCGCTTCTCCGCCACAAGGCACAGCTCCGGCACCAGGTCGCCGGCAGCGCGCAAGGCGTCGACCAAGCGCGTCTACTCGAGGTCGGCGCGGAGGCATTCTCGTGGACGCACCCGATTGCGCCTCGATCCGGCTCGGCCTCCGACCGCAGCTCGAGCATCGCCGACGTTTCTACCACGCCCCATGGCTCGCTGCGGACGAGAAGCAGCTGCGCCGCATGAGCCAGCCATCGCTTGTGCAAGTCGCGCGAAGCAGCAGTCGTTGTAAGCGGTCGCTGGCCTTTCGCTATGCCTCCGAGGCAAGCACCTGGCAGCCACGGTGCGAAGATGCCCGGTGATGGAGAGCGCATTCTCCTCGCCGCGGCGGCGCGCACATTGGTCCCGCGGATCGACGTCGTCCTCGCGCCGTCACGGCGATAGCTTCAGCCTACGTTCCGAAGCACAGGAGGCGGCATGACCGACGGCCACGACCTGCCGATGGAGGAGTACCGCCGCGCCGGGCTCGAGATCACCCGAGGCAACCCCGACGTGTACAAGTCACTGTGGTCGCGACGCGACGACGTCACGTTGGCGAATCCGTTCGGACCCCCGGTGCGCGGCTGGGAGGAGGTATCCGCCAGGCTCGACCTCGCGGCCAGCAACTATCGCGACGGCCGCGACTATGAGTTCGAGAGTATCGCGACGGTCATCACACCGGAGCTTGCCTACGCGGTCGAGATCGAACGCATCCGGACGCGCGTGGGGGGATCCGATGAGCTGACACCGATCGCCATCCGGGCGACGACCGTCTTTCGCCGCGAGGACGGAACATGGAAGGTGACCCACCGCCACGGCGACCCAATCACCACGATGCGCCCGGCGGAATCGGGGCTCCAGAAGTAGAGAGGCGCCGGACACTCACGGGACCCAGATGGCGTTTCCGATCGGTTTCGCTACGGACCATGATCGGGCACCCGCCAGTCGTGCCGACGGCGCGTTGCGGAGCTCGCGCATAGCGGCAGCGTCTTCAAACATCGAGCTACGCCCGCGCAGGCGGACACGGTGCGCTGGAGGCCGGGGCGATCGACGTGGCTAGGGTGGCTGCTGGAATCTTCGAGCCACGGAGGAAGCCGGTGAGCGCAGACCCTACGAAGGTTCTCTCCAGGGACGGGACGCCGATCGCCGTCTGGCGAAGCGGCGAGGGGCCGCCGCTGGTGTTGATTCATGGCGCGGCGGCAGACCATAACCGCTGGGCGCCGGTGCTCCCGGCGCTGGAGGAGCGTTTCACTGTGTTCGCGGTCGACCGGCGCGGCCGTGGGAGCAGCGGCGATGCGACTGACTACGCGCTCGAGCGCGAGTACGAGGATGTCGTCGCGGTTGTCGAGTCGGCGGGTGAAGGGGTGAACGTGCTGGGGCACTCCTACGGGGGCATTTGCGCGGTCGAGGCGGCATTGCTGACCGACAAGATCCGCAAGCTCGTCCTGTACGAGCCGCCGATGGGGTTCCTGAAGTCCCCGCCCCATGTGGTCGAGAGGCTCCAGACGCTGCTGGAGGAAGGCAGGCGCGACGAGCTGCTGGGGTGCTTCATGCAGGAGGTCGCCGGCCTGCCCTCAGATCAGGTCGAGTTGATGCGGTCTCTGCCGGCCTGGAAGGCACGGCTCGACGCAGCCGACACGATTCCGCGCGAGGAGCGCGCGAGCAGGGAATACGTGTTCGATCAGGGTCGCTTCCCCGACCTCGAAGTGCCAACGCTGTATCTCCAAGGTGGCGACAGCAGTGAGCCCTTCAAGGCCGCCGCGAGGCGCTGCGCGCCGCTCTGCCGGACTGCCGTGTGGTGGTCATGCCGGGGCAGCGACACGCCGCAATGGACACCGGCACCGACCTGTTCACCGCCGAGGTGCTGAGCTTCCTCGGGGCGCCGGGGCCGGCGGTCTGAGCTCGTTCGTGCCCGCCGGCGCCTCGTCGCGCAGACGCGACACCGCACGAATTTGGATGACACGCAGATGTCTCATGCGACATTCCCTCGCTTTCGCGTTCGCGCGTGGCAGCGATAGCGGCGACGTGGATGGTCGAAAGTGTCGCTCTCCCAATGCTACGGGCGGTCTCAGCTTCGGCGCCGACCCCGGCTCATGCCGAGTGCGTCCAACTTCGGCCGGGAAGTCCGCGCCCCCAGGCGGGACGGCCAAAGGGGGGGTACGCGACGCACGCTGTCGGAGACATGTCGGTCTCCAGACTCAGGCGACGTGACCTGCGACAAGCCACGGCGCCGCTTCTCTGGCGATCATCAGCGTCGCCTCGAGCTGACCGGCGACCACCTCGATCACCTGATCCGGGGCGCTCGCGACGAGGCGACCTGGAAGCCACCAGGGACATGCTCGATCAGCGGCTCGATGCCCGCCGATGTCGGATGAATGAACGCGCTGGCGCCCCGGTAGATATGCGAGTACCAGGCGCTGAACGACTCGCTGGTCCCGGCCCTAAGCACCTCGATGCGCGGCGCCAGCTCCTCGTCGAGCTCGCGACACAGATCCTGTGGCTGCGGCGGCGACGGCAGCGGTCCTCTGTGGGGGGCGATCGCCAAGCCGAGCAGTTGGAGCCTGTCCCCGGAGAATTCGATGTACTCGGCCATCTCGACGCGCTGGCGCTCCAATAAGCCCATGCCATGGCATGCGATCCGGAGCGGACGCTCGGCGTCCTCGGGCTTGGCCACGACCCAGGCGAAGCTCAACAAGTGCTCGAATGCGATCCGGCAATACGCCCGGGCTTCGGTGTCGAGCCGTGCCTCGTGCAACCGGAACACGGCGTCGTAGCCGTCGAGCGTGCGGCAGAACAGGGCTGTGGCCCACAGCCGGTGAAACCCCTCGTCATCGGTCTTGGCGTGTTCGGTGACGGCATGCGAATCGTCCGGCGCGACGCGCTCAGCCGCGATGAGCAACGGCAGCACCCCGCGGCCGGCGCGGAGCATCACGCGGATCTCCTCCCGCAGTTGCTCGGGTCCGAGTCCTCGAGCCCGCAGGTTCGACGCCTCCCACTCTGCATCACCGCTGTCGTCTTGCACCGTGATCTCCTCATGCTCGTCCGCGCACCGGACGCGGCGACGGTCACCGAGATTCATGCGCAGCGCCCGGACCCATGGCTGGGACACCCTCGCTTCAGGTCTCCTGTCTGGGTCTTATCTGGCGCGCCGGCTGGGTGATCC
>JBKGUS010000263.1:0-2800 GCA_046462295.1 Thermoleophilaceae bacterium
TGCTCCGCACGCCGCGCGCGCCGCCGGCTTCGGCTTCCCATAGGGCCATTCTGGCCTACTGCGCCTGCGGCCGGTCGTTCAGCTCGTCCGCCGCGGCGACCACGCCGCCGAGGTCGTAGTGGTCCACGGCGATCAGGGAGACCGGCAGCCGGCGCTTCCGCTCGCAGCGCTCTGCGCGGGCGACGATCTGGTCCTTCGCGTTCACGCGCGCGTTGCTGCTCGGGCGCGGCGGGAAGTCGTCGATCCAGTGGTTGAGCATGAGGATCGGGCTGTCGCGGTCGCCGCGGCTCGGCACGCATGAGCGCGTGGCGCGTGGGCCGAGCGGCGTGTCCTGTATGAAGTCGAACGCCTCCAGGTACCAGGGCAGGTCGCCGGTGTCGCGCTCGCCGAGCACGACCAGTTGCCGGCCGCGCTCGAGCAGCGTGCCGAGGGTGGGCAGCGGCTGGTCGCGGCGCAGGCGGGCGACACGGTCCAACAGCCCGGCGCGCTTGAACTGCAGCTCGACCGCCCAGGCCGGCACGCTCGGCTCGAGCATCAGGATGACGACCTCGCCTGGATGCTCGTCGAGCCACTCGCGGTAGCGGTCGAGCGCGTCCGACATCTTGGTCGCGCCGAGCTCGCACAGCGAGTGGCAGAGCCAGACCTGGCGGGGCCTGGTCAGGCTTCCGGCGCCGCTGGCCGAGCGTGAGCCCCTCGACGCGGCGCGTGGCGTCGGGCTCGGCGAGCGCGAGGGCGAGCAGGACCAGGCCGGCGGCCGCGGCCAGCGCGAGCGGGGCGCGCCGCAGGGCGAGGCCGCGGTGGTCCGACGGCAGCACCGCGGCGCTGAGCAGCGCGATCCCGAGCAGCGGTAGAACAATGGCCAGGAAGCGGACCTGCTCGGCGAACTCGATGGTGTCCGCGGCGAAGTGGCGACGATCGAGCGTGGCGAGCGGCGCCTCGAGGCGCTCCGGCAGGTCCTCGGCGAGCTCCGGGTCGACGCTGCGGACCGCGGGCACGATCAACTCCGCGGCGTCGGCGATGTCGACGGCGACCGTCGGCTCCTCCTCGTCGAAGAGCACGCGGTGGGCGTTGATCGCGGCCGCGCGGACGAGCCCTTCGAAGGCGGGCGTGTCGATCGCGCCGCGGGCGGCGCTCTCGAGCAGGGGGCGCGCGGACAGGAGGTCGGCTCGGCCTCGATCGCGGCGCCGACGATCCGATCCGCGAGCGTGGAGCGCACCTGCGGGTCGCGGACGGCCTCGACTGCGCGGTCCGCGAAGCCCTGCTCGTCGAGCAGCTCGACGCGCAGGTAGAGGAGGATCGCGCCGGCGGCGAGCGCGATGATGGAAAGCGCGGCGCAGAGGCCGGCCACGACACGGCGTCCGGATAGCGGGGAGCGGCGCATCCGCGGACGAACGCTAGCCCCCGCCGGGGCCGTTCCGAGCGGCCGCGTCGCCTTCGCGAACGCTTTCGTCGCCTACCCTGAGGCGACGTGGGCACAGCGGTGCTTCCGGCTCGCCGGCGTCTCGGCGTCTCGGCCTGGACGGTCGCGCCCAGCGCGGTCGCGCTCGCGTTCGGGGTGCTCTACCTCGTGCTCGAACCGCGTCCCGGCGATCTCGCGGTGCACGTCTTCCGGGCCGAGCTGTTCGGGCGCGAGGGCTTCACGATCTGGAACGGGCACTGGTACGGCGGCCACCACACGCCCGCATACAGCGTGCTGTCGGGGCCGTTCTCCTGGCTGCTCGGCCCGCGGCTCATGCTCGTGCTGTCGTGCGTGGCCTGCGCGGCGTTGTTCGAGCAGCTGGCGCGCGGCCACTTCGGGGCCGAGCGGGCGCGCTGGGGGGCGCTCTGGCTCGGTGCCGGCACCGTCACACTGCTCGCGACGAGCCGGCTGCCGTTCGCGCTCGGCACGGCGTTCGGGCTCGCGGCCGCCCTGGCGCTGCAGCGCGGCCGGCCGCGGCTGGCCACGGCGTTCGCCTTCCTCTGCCCGCTGGCGAGCCCGGTGGCGGGGCTGTTCACCGCGATGGCCGGCCTGGCATACGCGGTCTCGGCTCGCGACCGCCGGCTCGCCGGAGCGGCCATCTCGCTGTCCGCCCTTGCGCCGGCCCTCTTCCTCTCGGCCGCGTTCCCCGAAGGCGGCTGGGCGCCCTTCCCCTTCAGCGCCTACCTGCCGATTCCACTGTTCTGTGCCGCATGCCTCCTCGTGCTGCCGCGCGAGGAGCGGGCGCTCCGGGCGGGCGCGCTGCTCTACGCGAGCGGCGCCACCCTCGCGGTGGCCTTCGAGACGCCCATGGGAGGCACCGCCTCGCGGCTCGGGATGCTTTTCGGCGGCCCGGTCCTGCTGTGCGCCGCCTGGTATCGCCTCCGCCGCCCCTCGCTTCCCCTGCTCGCCGTGGCGGTCGCCGGCTTCGGCCTGCTCGGCTACTGGCAGTGGACCTCCGCCATCCGCGACATAGACAAGGCGATCCACGACCCCGCCGCCGAGTCGGACTACTTCGAGCCGCTGCGCGCATACCTAGCGACGCTGCCGGACCAGCGCCGCATCGAGATCCCCTTCACGAGCAGCCGATGGGAGAACGCCGAGGTGGCGCCGCTCGCGCCGCTGGCCCGCGGCTGGCAGCGCCAGCTCGACACCGGGCGCAACCCGGTCTTCTACCGCGGCGACCTGAACCGGCTGACGTACGCGAGCTGGCTCGCGGAGAATGCGGTTCGCTACGTGGCGCTGCCAAGCGCCAAGCCGGATCGCAGCTCCTACGCGGAGCGCGCGCTGATCGAGGACGGGCTGCCCTACCTGCAGCTGCGCTGGCGCTCGCGGGAGTGGCGC
>JBKGUS010000264.1:0-12914 GCA_046462295.1 Thermoleophilaceae bacterium
CCGGCCGGCTACGCCATCGCCACGCGCGACCTCGGTCCGGAGCCGGTCGAGATAGCCGATCCCTGCGAGGACCGCGAGCGGCGCTCGATCGGCGGCCCGGAGGGTGCGGCCGAGGAGGCCGCCCTCGACGCGCTCGACCGCGCGGCATGCGAGTTCGGCTCCTCGCGCGAGGAGCTCGTGCTGGCCCTGTTCGACGACGAGTCCCGGGAGGACTATGAGCGCGAGTACGGCGTCGATCCGCGCTCGCTCGACCTGCTCAGGGGGATCGCCGGGCTCTGAAAGAGCCGATCCGCGCGCACTCGGCCGAGCCGAGTGCTTGCGGCCAGGCAGCGATCCCCACAGAGCCGTCAGCCCTGCACCGTCGGCAGCACGATCAGCTCGGCCACGTTCACCCGCGGCGGGGCGGCCACCGCGAACGCGATCGCGTCGGCGATGTCCTCGGTGGGCAGCGCCCCGATCTCGTCTCGCCACGTGGCAAGCGACTCCCGGATGGCGGCGTCCGACGTGTGGTCGCCGAGCTCGGTGCGGACGAGTCCCGGCTCCACGTTCTTCACGCGCACGCCGCGCGGACCGAGCTCGGCGCGCAGGTTGCGCGTGAGGTGGGCGACCGCGGCTTTGGTCGCGCCGTAGACGCCGTAGTTCGGGAAGACCTCGTGGCCGCCGATCGAGCCGACGTGCACGAGGTCGGCCTTACCGCCCTCGGCGGCCGCCGCGATCAGGTCGTTCGCGAAGGCCCGGCCCGTGAAGAGCAGCCCTCGCACGTTCGTGTCGAGCATCCGGTCCCACTCGGCCGTGTCGGCCTCCTCGAACGGCGCCGGCAGCATCACGCCGGCATTGGCGACGACGAGGTCCACCCGGCCCAGCTCGCCGCGAATCGCTTCCGCCGCGCGCTCCACGGCGTCCCTGTCGCTCACGTCGACCGCGGCGCGGGTGACAGCCGCGTCGGCCGAGTCGCCGAGCGTGTCGGCGAGGTCGCGCAGGCGCTCCTCGCGCCGGCCGACGAGCGCGACCGAGGCTCCGTCGGAGGCGAGCCGGCGGGCGGTCGCCGTCCCGATGCCGCTGGTGGCGCCCGTCACGACGGCCACGCGGCCCGCGAGCGGGAGACGTTCGGTCCTGGTGTCTTCGAGTGTGTCGGTGGTGGTCATGGCAGACACGGTGGCGGCCCAGCGTCGCCTTAGCCAGAGGCGGCTCACGCCCGGGAGCGCCGAACCTGGGAGTGCCACGGCCACCCTCTCTGCGCACGCTCTGGGTACGGTGAAACGAGATGGCCGAAGACAACCGCATCGGGCAGTTCCTGCGCGCCCGTCGCGAGCGCGTGCGACCCGAGGACGTCGGCCTGCCCGATTTCGGCCGCCGTCGCGTGCCCGGTCTGCGCCGCGAGGAGCTTGCCACGCTGGCGGGTGTCAGCGCCGACTACTACGTCCGCTTGGAGCAGGGCCGCGAGCGGCATCCCTCGGAGCAGGTGATCGACGCGCTGGCGAGGGCGCTGCAGCTGGACGACGACGCCACCGCGCACCTGCACGAGCTGGCACGGCCGGCGCCGCGCCGGCGCCGGGCGGCGCGGCGCGCGGAACGGATCAGGCCCGAGCTCCTGAGGCTGATGGAGGCGTGGCCGCACACGCCGGCGATGGTGACGGGCCGGCACCTCGACGTCCTGGCCGCCAACGCGCTGGCCACCGCCCTGCACGGAGGGTTCGCCCGCGGGACCAACCTCGTGCGGAGCCTCTTTCTCGATCCCGCTGCGCGCGAGCGCTACCCGGACTGGGATGAAGTGGCAAAGGACACCGTCGCCGCGCTGCGCGCGTCGGTCGGACCCGACCTCGACGATCCACATCTGACCGATCTCGTAGGCGAGCTCTCGCTCAAGAGCGAACGGTTCCGCTCGCTCTGGGCGCGACACGACGTCCGTGAGAAGACCCACGGCACGAAACGCTTCGTCCATCCGCAGGTGGGCGAGCTGACGATCCACTACGAGACCTTCGCCGTCGCCGGGAGCGCGGGCCAGGTGCTGTCGGTCTACCACGCCGCTCCGGGCAGCCAGACCGAGCAGGCGCTCGCGCTGCTCTCGAGCATCGCTGCGGGCGAGGCTCGTCCTGCGCGCGCATCCAGCCCACAGCTCTGATCGATCTTGCAAGCCCCGTTTCAGGGGCGTAAGGTGCGGCGCTCGGATCCGACTCGGGGTACGTCCCTCCGGGCGGCCCCGCTGTGGAGGGGGAACTCCCATGCTCGCTGGTAGGTGCGTCCATGTCCGGCGTCGCGCGATGATGCTGGGGGTCCCGCTCGCCACGGCGGCCTGCGTCCTACTGACGGTGGCCGCCCCGGCTGCGGCGGCTCCCGATCGACAGCGTGTGGTGACGCCCACCGCTCCGGCCACATGGCAGGGAGACGTGGCCACCGGGGCGAACCAGAACTACGACGCGGCCTCTGGCGAGCCATGCGGCAAGACGCCGGCGACCTATTGCGACGTGACGCTCGTGGACGTGCAGGCGGGCGACTTCTACGAGACGAGCGGCGGCGGCGTCGAGTTCTCGATTTCCGGCACGCCGCCCAACGACTTCGACCTGTACGTCTACGAGAGCGACGCCGCCGGCAGCCGCGGGCCGCTGGTCGGGTCGTCGACGAGCCCGACCGACGTCGAAAGGACGTCGATCGTCAACGCGAACGGCTTCTACCTCGTCCAGGTCGTCTACTGGTCGGTGGCGAACTCGGGCTACCAGGGGCGCGCGGAGTTCTTCCAGCGGGCGAAGTTCCCGCCCGACGTCGACAGCCCGCCGGGCCTCCAGGACATCCTGGCGTCCGACCCGTTCGCGGGCTACCGCTCTCACTCGGAGATGCACGCCGCCCAGAGCCCGATCGACCCCCGCGACCTCGTGGCGGGGTCCAAGTTCTACAACCGTGACCCCGACTCGCTGCCCGAGTACGAGTTCAAGGTCGGCACCTACGCCTCGTTCGATTACGGCCGCTCGTGGCGCGACCTCGGGCCCACGAACGTCTGCCCGCAGGAGCAGGCGCCGCCGAGCTCGTGGCCCCTGGCCAACGACTGCTACCCGGCGGACGATCCGGGCCGTGAGGGCACAGGCCCGGAGGACGATCCTCCGGGCGGCGACTACGGCGAGGAGTACATCACCTCCGACCCGTGGGTCGACTGGGACGACGAGGGCAACGCCTACTTCATGGTGCTCGACGCGCCGCCGTTCCCGACCGGCGCCGGGTGGGGCATGTCATTCCATCGCTGGGAGTCGGCCTCCCGGCATGACGTCCGCCGCGGAAGCGCCTGGAGCGACCGCATCATCATCAACGCCTACGAGACCGAGGCCGAGCAGGAGGACTTCCTCGACGACAAGAACACGTTCGCGGTTAACAACGCCGGGCGCGACCGCGACGGCGGGACGGGCATCATGGTCGCCTGCTGGGGCCAGAACGGTCCGATCCGCGCCGAGGCCGGCCCGCAGCAGGTGGTCTGCGAGCGATCCACCGACGGCGGCCGCAGCTGGCCCGACGAGCCGACGCCGGTGTCGCCCGGTCCGACCCAGCGCCTCGTCATCGCGCCGCACGTGGTCGCCGACACGCACGACCCGCAGACCTTCTACGTGGTCTGGCTCGAGTACCTGTCAGGCCTGCTCGATGGGACCGGCACGAACACCTACTACTTCTCCAAGAGCGTGGACGGCGGCGTGACCTGGTCGCCCGCCACTCCCGTTCAGACGTTCCTGCCGCTTCCGCGGACCTTCCCGCAGCAGGCGTTCCGCAACCTGTCGATCCCGATAATGGCGGTCGGGCCGCGCAGCGAGCTCTACCTCACCTACGCCGACTACAACCCGGCGTCGCCGGCCGACGAGGACGGCATGCAGGCCGACATCAAGCTCACGAAGTCGCTGGACGGCGGGGCGACGTGGACCCCGCCGCGGAAGGTGAACCAGGACGTCGGCGACGCGGACCAGTTCCAGCAGTACATCCGCGTGACGGAGAACGGGCAGCTGAACGTGTTCTTCTTCGACCGTCGTAACGATCCGGACAACTTCTTCATCGACAACTTCCTCGCTCGCTCGAACGATGGCGGGGCGACGTGGCAGGAGGTCCGGCTCTCGCACGACATGTGGGACCCGTCGATCAACCCACCCATCTCGGGCTCCGGCGAGTTCATCGGCGACTACCAGGGCTTGGTCGCGGACGACTGCTTCGCCATCCCATTCGTGAACGACACGCACCTTGCCAACGACCCGTCACGTGACCCGGGCTTCGACCGCCGGCTCCCCCGCTCTCCGTTCCAGGAGGCGATCTCGTATCGCGTGCCGAACAAGAAGGGCTTCGGCGGGGGCGACCGGGCCTGCGGGCGCGGTCGCGACGACGACCGCGGTAAGGATCACCACGGCCGGCGCGGCCGCGGTGGCGCTCATCGCGGAGACGATCGCCGCAAGGCCCGCAGCGCGCTCGCCGGCGTGTCGCGCGCCCGCGTACGGGAGCTCGCGGAGAAGCACCAGATCATCGTCGGCAACGTTCGCTGAGACAACGTGGCTCAGACGTACCGCATCCGGCGCGGCGCCCGCCGCATCCGGATGAGGCGCGCGGGCACGCCGCCCACCACCGCGTTCGAGGGGATGTCCTTCGTCACCACCGCGTTCGTCCCGATCACGGCGTTGTCGCCGACGGTCGCCCCGCGCAGGATGCAGGCGCCGTAGCCGATCCACACGTTCCCGCCCACCCGCACGTCCCGCTTGTAGATCCCCTGCAGCCTGATCGGCCGCTCCACCTCGACCATGCCGTGGTCGAAGTCGATCAGCATGACCCGGTCGGCGATCACGCACTCGCTGCCGATCGACACGCGCTGGTAGGCGGAGATCGTGCACTCCTGGCCCATGACGCTCTTGGGGCCGATGGAGACGACTCCCTCGTGGCAACGGATCTTGGAGCCGTGCCCGATCCAGCACCAGCGGCCCAGCTCGAGAACGGCGTCACGCCCCACCTGCAGCTTGCAGCCCGGCCCCACGAACGCGAACCCGTCGAGCTTCAGGCGCCGCCCGAGGCGGAGCTTCCACCACGCCAGCCGCAAGAGCAGCCGCCCGTACCTCAGGTTCAGCATGCCCCGCTGCCGCATGAAGCGGAGCAGCACGAGCGGCCCGCCCTCGCGCGGCGGGGACGCCCCGCGGAGCTCCGGTGGCACCTCCACCGGCGGGGCCGCAAGCGGCTGGGTCATGCTCTCCATGGCGAGAGCCGGATGATATGTGGGGCAGCACAAGCGGCGCGGGTGCGGCTATCCGTATTGGCGAAACGCCTTACCCTGACGACAATCTCGTCCACATGGCGACCTCCGTTCTCATCGTCGACGATCACCCGAGCTTCCGCGCGAGCGCCCGCATGCTGCTCGAGTCGGAGGGGTTCGACGTGGTCGGCGAGGCCGAGGACGGGGAGGGCGCGCTCGTCGCCGTGCGGGAGCTCAGGCCCGATGTCGTGCTGCTCGACGTCCAGCTTCCGGACATCGACGGGCCGGAGGTCGCGGCGCGGCTCGCCGCCGCCAACGGTCTACGTCCCGCCGTCGTGCTCACCTCGAGCCGGGATCTCCACGACCTTGGGGCGATCGGCGGCGTTCGCGGCTTCATCCCCAAGTCGGAGCTGTCCGGCGCCGCGCTGGAGGCGCTGCTGTGAGCCACCGATGACGAGCCTGGCGCGGGCGCTCTGGGCGCTGGCCGCGGCAGGTTTCGTGATGGGGCTGGCGGTGCTGGTCCTGATCTTGACCAACGAGGAGCTCGACGCGGCGGGTGCGTGGGGCGCCGGCTCCGTGGTCGTGGGATGGGGCTTCGTCGGTGTCGGCCTCTTCGCGTGGGCCCGGCGGCCGGACAACCGCGTCGGGATGCTGATGGCGGCGACGGGCTTCGCGTGGTTCCTCTCCGGGCTCACCTTTTCGGACGTCCCGCTGATCTTCACGGTCGGCCAGCTCTTCGGCTCGCTGTTCTACGCGGTGGTCATGCACCTGCTGCTCGCCTTCCCGAGCGGGCGGCTCCAGAGCCGCTTGGAGCGCAGGATCGTCGGGGCCGCCTACGTCCTGACAACGGTCGTGGTCGCGCCGCTTCTGCTGTTCGCGGACTCGCAGGAACTCGAGTGCGAGTCCTGCCCCGACAACGTGCTGCTGGTGGAGCCGAACGAGTCACTCGTCACGACGATCACGAGCACGCTCAACATCGGCGGAGCGGTGCTGATCGCCGCTGTGCTGGCGATCCTCGTCCAGCGCTGGCGCCGGGCGAGCTCGGGCCAGCGGCGCCTGCTCGTGCCCGTCTACTCGGCCGGCGCGGCCGTGATCCTGCTGCTGATCGTCACGGTGCTGCTCCAGGCGAGCGGCGCCGACACCTGGACCCTGGACGTCTTCTGGATCAGCACGATGGTGCCGTTCGCGCTGGTGCCCTACATGTTCCTGGTCACCCTGCTGCGGGCCCGGATGATCCAGACCGGCGCCGTCGGCCGGCTCATCGCACGGATGGGCGAGGCGCCGCGCCGGGGCCAGCTGCGCGACGAGCTCGCCCGCGCGCTCGGCGATCCCTCGATCGAGCTCGTCTACTGGCTTCCCGACGGAGAGCGCTTCGTGGACGCCCGTGGCCACACGGCCCACCTGCCGGCGCCGGGCTCGAGCCGCGGCGTGACCCGCATCGAGCGGGACGGCACCCTTGTGGCCGCGATCGTGCACGACGCGCTCAACTTCGACCAGGAGCTGGACGCCATCGGCGCCGCCGCCGCGATGGCGCTCGAAAACGAGCGCCTCGACGCCGAGCTGCGCGCCAAGGTCGCCGAGCTGCGGGAATCGCGCTCCCGGATGCTGCGCATCGGCCTCGAGGAGCGCCGCCGCCTCGAGCGCGACCTGCACGACGGCGCCCAGCAGCGGCTCGTCTCGATGGCGCTGGGCATGCGCCTCGCGCGCGACAAGATGCGCGGCGACCCGGAGGCGGCGGAGCGCATGCTCGACGGCGCCAGCGCGGAGCTGGACGCGGCCCTCGAGGAGCTGCGCGAGCTGGCGCGCGGAATCCACCCTGCGGTGCTCAGCGACCGTGGCCTCGACGCGGCCCTCGAGACGCTCGCCAGGCGCGCCCCGTTACCGGTCGAGCTGAATCGCGACTCCCACGAGAGACTCCCTGAGTCGATCGAACTGGCAGCCTATTTCGTGGTGTCCGAGGCGCTCACCAATGTTGCGAAGTATGCAAACGCGTCACACGCGAAGGTGAACGTGGCCCGCCGCAACGGCAAGCTCCTGGTCGAGGTGGCCGACGACGGCGTCGGCGGGGCCGATCCCGCCAACGGAACGGGGCTGCGCGGCCTCGCCGACCGGCTGGCCGTGATCGAGGGCCGGCTCGAGGTCGACTCGCCACCCGGCGGGGGCACCACGATCAGGGCGAGGATCCCGTGCGCGTAGTCGTGGCGGACGACTCCGTGCTGCTGCGCGAGGGCGTGGTGCGGCTGCTCGAGGACCGCGGCTTCGAGGTCGTGGCCCAGGCCGGCGACGCCGACGACCTGTTGCGCAAGGTGAACGCCCACAAGCCCGACGTGGCCGTCGTGGACATCCGCATGCCGCCGACCAACACCGACGACGGCCTGCGCGCCGCGCTCAGCATCCGCGCCGAGCACCCGGGCACCGGCGTGCTGGTGCTCTCCCAGTACGTCGAGGAGGGCTACGCGCTCGAGCTCGTGGGCGAGGCCGCCGACGGCGTCGGCTACCTGCTGAAGGACCGCGTGGCAGACGTCGAGCGCTTCATCGACGCGGTCAAGCGCGTGGCGGAGGGCGGCTCGGCGCTCGACCCCGAGGTGGTCGCGCAGCTCGTCGGGCGCGCCCGCCGCGAGGACCCGCTCGAGGAGCTGACGCCACGCGAGCGCGAGGTGCTCGAGCTGATGGCCGAGGGCCGCTCCAACACCGCGATCGCCGAGCAGATGGTGGTCACCGAGCGGGCCGTGGAGAAGCACGTGACCTCCATCTTCGGGAAACTGGGCCTCGTGCCCGCCACCGAGGACCACCGCCGCGTGCTGGCCGTCCTCACGTTCCTCCGCTCCTGATGAAGCGCCGCCGGCGCTACCACGCCCGACTCGGCGGGCGCGACATCGCCATCGATCTCGGCACGGCCAACACGCTGGTCTACCTGCGCGGGGAGGGCATCCGCGTGTCGGAGCCGTCCGTGGTGGCCATGGACACCCGCTCCGGGGACCTGCACGCGGTGGGGGAGGAGGCCCAGCGCATGATCGGGCGCACGCCCGCCACGATCTCGGCGGTGCGGCCGCTCCGCCACGGGGTGATCACGGACTTCGAGACGACCGAGGCGATGCTGCGCCACTTCATCGGGCGCGTGCACAAGAGCCGCTTCGCGCATCCGCGGCTCGTGATGTGCGCCCCGTCGGGCATCACCGACGTCGAGCGGCGGGCGCTCGAGGAGGCCTGCCTCGCCGCCGGCGCGCGCTCCGTGCAGCTGATCGAGGAGCCCATGGCGGCGGCGATCGGGGCCGGCCTGCCCATCGCCGAGCCGATCGCCACCGTGGTGGTGGACATCGGCGGCGGCACGAGCGAGGTCGCGGTGATCTCACTGGGCGGGATCGTGGTGTCGCGCTCGCTGCGGCTCGGCGGCTACGACTTCGACGAGGCGGTGGCGAGCTACATCCGCCGCCACCACCGGCTTGCCGTGGGTGAGACGACCTCGGAGGCCGTGAAGCTCGAGGTGGGCTGCACGGCGCCCGACGAGAGCGAGGCGGTCACGACCGTGCGCGGCCGCGATCCGGCCAGCGGGCTGCCGCGCGAGGCCGAGGTGACTGCGGCCGAGATGCGCGAGGCGGTGGAGCCGCTCGTGAACGAGATCGTCGACGCCGTGCGTGACGCGCTCGAGAACACCCCGCCGGAGTTGGCCGCCGACCTGACCCGGCGCGGCCTCATGCTGGCGGGCGGCGGCGCACTCCTGCGCGGCTTCGCCGAGCGGCTGCAGGCGGAGACCCAGGTCCCGGTGGCGCTGGCGGACGACCCGCTCACCTGCGTCGTCCTCGGCGCCGGGCACGCGCTCGAGGAGATCGACGTCCTCGAGCGGACCGCGCTCTAGACCTCGATCACGGCCAGGAGGTACTCGCCGCGGAAGCGGAGCGTGCCGTCGGTCTCCAGGTTCTCCGCCTCCAGGAAGCCCGTGTAGGCCTGCCGCAGCTCGCCCGCCCGCTCGCCGAGCACCTCCTGCGCATTCAGGAGCGGGCCGAAGCTCTCCAGCATGAACGTGGCGTACGACTCCACCGAGGAGTCGCGCCACTCGACCTCGCGGCGCTCGAACTCGCCGTCTCCGAGCAGCTCACGCACGTGGCCCTCGGTGCCCCACAGAAGCGGAGAGGAGCTCCCCGGCGGAGGCGGGACGAGCTCCGCGACCGTGCCGAACATCCGCCCGATCACTCCGTTCGGCGACCAGCAGCAGATCCCGATCCTGCCGCGGCAGACTCGCTTCATCTCTGCGGCCGTCCGCTCGTGGTCCGGGGCGAACATGTGGCCGAACGTGGAGATCACGCGGTCGAACGCGGCGTCCGCGAAGGGCATCTCCTGCACGTCGGCCTCCACCCAGTCGACCTCCACGAGGGCGTCCGCAGCGCGTTCGCGCGCGATGGCCAAGAGGTCCGGCGAGAAGTCGACGCCGGTCACGCGGGCGCCGGCACGGGCCGCCGGGATCGTGGCGTTGCCGGCGCCGCAGGCCACGTCCAGCACCTCCATGCCCGGCTCCACTCCCGCCCGCTGCACGCAGGCCTCGCCAACCTCGGCGATCTTCTCCGCGACGGCCGCGTAGTTGCCGGAGCCCCACATCGTCTTCGGATCCATGAAGGCCAGCATGCCGGTTAGCCGTACTGCGGGCAACAGGCCCGTTTGCGACCCTCCGCCGCATGGATGCGATCGTGACCGCCAACGACGTCCGCCGCCGCTACGGCGAGGGCGCCGCCGCCGTGGATGCCCTCGCCGGGGTCAGCGTGACGTTCGAGCGCGGCCGTTTCAGCGCGATCATGGGCCCGTCGGGCTCGGGGAAGTCGACGTTGATGCACCTCCTCGCCGGCCTCGACCGACCCACCGCCGGCTCGGTCGTGCTCGACGGCGTCGACATCACCACGCTCGACGACGGCGACCTGACCAGGCTGCGCCGCGACAAGCTCGGCTTCATCTTCCAGTTCTTCAACCTCCTGCCGGTCCTCACGGCGGAGGAGAACATCGTGCTGCCCCTGTCGATCGCCGGCGAGCGGCCCGACCCCGAGTGGGTGCGACGCCTGGTCGAGACGGTCGGGCTCTCCGATCGCCTGACGCACCGCCCGGCGGAGCTGTCCGGCGGCCAGCAGCAGCGCGTGGCCGTTGCCCGGGCGCTCGTGTCCAAGCCGGCCGTGGTATTCGCCGACGAGCCGACCGGCAACCTCGACTCCAAGTCGAGCGAGGAGGTGCTGCGGATGCTGCGGCAGTCGGTCGACGAGCTCGGCCAGACCGTCGTGATGGTCACGCACGACCCGGAGGCGGCCTCGTACGCGGACCGCCTCATCGTGCTGCGCGACGGGCTCGTGGTGCACGACTGCGACGCCGGGTCGGCGGACGACGTGATCGAGCTGATGAAGGAAGTGGCGTGACCAAGCTGGCCCTCCGGGGCATCGCGCAGCGCAAGCTACGCGCCTTCGTCACTGCGCTCGCCGTCCTGCTGGGCGTGGCGTTCATCGCCGGCAGCTACGTGCTGACGGACACGATCAACCGCTCCTTCGACGACATCTTCGAGGAGGCCTACTCCGGCACGGACGTCGCCATCTCGCCGAGCACGACCGGTGGCGGCGAGGAGATCGACCTGCCGCCCTTCCCCGCCACGGTGCTCGACCAGGTGCGTCAGGTCGACGGCGTTGAGCAGGCCGCCGGCGGCATCTTCTCGACGGTCCGGTTCGTCGACGAGGACGGCGAGCAGCTCAGCGCCGCTTTCGCGCCCGAGTTCGTCTCCTCGGTCGCCCCCGAGCCGTTCGAGACGCTCACCTACACCGACGGCCGCCCGCCCGAGACCGCGGACGAGGCCTCGATCGACGAGTCCACCGCCGACCGCGAGGACTTCTCGATTGGCGACACACTGCGTATCGCCGGGCCGGCGGGCGTGAAGGGGTACGAGATCGTCGGGCTCCAGCGGCTCGGCTCCACCTCCTCCGGTGGCTCGAGCACCGCGCAGCTCACGCTGGAAGAGGCACAGCGCCTCACCGACAAGCGCGGCGAGTTCGACGGCATCTCGGTGGAGGCGGCCGACGGCGTATCGCCCGACGAGCTGGCGCGCCGGATCGACCAGGTCCTGCCTGCGCGGCTGACCGTCGAGACCGGGACCCAGGCGGCCGAGCGCCAGTCGGAGGACATCAAGGAGGACCTCTCGTTCTTCCGGATCGTGCTGCTCGTGTTCGGCGGCGTGGCGCTGCTCGTGGGCAGCTTCCTGATCTTCAACACCTTCTCGATCACGGTCGCCCAGCGGATTCGCGAGCTCGGCATGCTCCGCACTCTCGGGGCCACGCGCGGCCAGATCCTGCGCGGCATGGTGCTCGAGGCGACGATCATCGGCGCGCTCGGGTCGGTGCTCGGTGTGCTCGCCGGGATCGGCTTCGCCGCCGCGCTCAACGCGGTCTTCAAGAGCTTTGGGATCGACCTGCCAAACACCGGCACGGTGATCGCCGCGCGAACGATCGTGGTGGCGCTCGTGGTCGGAATGGTCGTGACCCTCGCCGCGGCACTGTCGCCTGCGCTGCGCGCCACGCGGGTGTCGCCGATGGCGGCCCTGCTCGAGGCGGCGCTTCCCGAGAGCCGCACGCACGGCCGCCTGTTTACCGCTGTCGCCGTGCTGCTGATGCTCGGCGGCATCGGGCTCACCTGCCTCGGCCTGTTCGGCGGCGTCGAGTCAAACGCCGCCGCCGGCCTGGTCGGCGGCGGGGCCGTGGCCACGCTGTTCGGCGTGTCGATGTTCAGCCCGCGGCTCGTGCGCCCGCTGGCGTCGGTCGCGGGCTGGCCGCTCCAGAAGGCGCGCGGCATCACCGGGCGGCTGGCGCGCGAGAACGCGGTGCGCAAGCCGGGCCGCACGGCGGTGACCGCGGCGGCGCTCATGATCGGCCTGGCGGTGGTCGTGTTCGTCACGGTCTTCGCGGCCGGGATCAGCGCGTCGATCAACGACGCAATCGACCGCAACTTCCAGGGCGACGTGGTCCTTCAGCACACCGACGGCTTCTCCCCGATCAGCGCCGAGGCGGCGCGCGAGGCGGCCCGGGTGGACGGCGTGCGGACCGTTTCGTCGCTGAGCTTCGCCGGCGCGGAGTACGACGGGAAGGACATCCGGTTCTCAGCCGTCGACCCGTCGACGGTCACGGACGTCCTGTCGCTCGAGTGGGAGCAGGGCTCGCCCGACACGCTTTCCGGACTGACCGGCGACGCCGCGGTGGTGGACGACGCCTGGGCCTCGAACAACGACGTCGACGTCGGCGACCAGATCACTGTTCGCACCACGCTGGAGCGGGAGCTCACGCTGACCGTGGACGGCACGATCAAGGACAACGCCGACCTGCTCGGGAACGTGGTGATCAGCGAGGACACGCTCCGCCGCGACTTCGGAGCGCGCCAGCCGAGCATGACGCTGGTTCGGCTCGAGGAGGGCGCGAACGCCGGCGCCGTGCAGGAGCAGATCGCCCAGCGCGTGGACCGCCGCTTCCCGACCGTCGACGCGCTCAACCAGCAGGAGCTGAAGGACAACCAGGAGGAGCAGATCAACCAGCTGGTCGGCTTCTTCTACGTCCTCCTGGCGCTGGCGATCGTGATCTCGCTGCTCGGCATCGTCACGACCCTGGCGCTGTCGATCCACGAGCGCACCCGCGAGCTCGGCATGCTGCGCGCGGTCGGGATGTCGCGCCGGCAGGTCCGGACGATGGTGCGCTACGAGTCCGTG
>JBKGUS010000265.1:0-2916 GCA_046462295.1 Thermoleophilaceae bacterium
GCCCCCGGGTTCCGCCGCGGCCGGCCAGGCATCGTCGGGGGTCCGGGGGCGCGAGCCCCCGGTTCCGAATCAGTCGTAAGGATCGGCGGGGTTCGGATCCACTGCCGGCTTGCTGCCCTCGCGGAATCCGGGTGCGCGCCGGAAGGGCGCCTGGCCGCTCTCGAGACCCACGAACTGCTTGCCGTTGTACATCGAGCTCGGCGCGACGAGGCAGGGCGCGCGCTTCAGGCCGTCCTTCCGCAGCGGGTCCGCTCGCTCGGCGTCCTCGGCGTTGGGTCGCTCGCCGCCGGGGCAGCTGAAGCTCTCGAAGGTCCCCAGCGCAATGGCGCGCTGCAGCGCATTGGGCTGCAGGTACGCGTTGCCACGCGTGCTGTCGGGAGCCTTCGTGTGCCGCTGGAAGCTGGTCGGCTCGATGATGCCGACGTTCACCTGGTAGCGGTCGCCGCCGAAGTCCCCCGAGAGGTCCGGCGCCGCGTTCGAGATGAAGCCGGCCAGCGTCGCCTGGTGGAAGTTGAAGTACGACAGGATCGGGTTGAGCTCCTCGAAGAAGGGGTGCATCTCCTCGAACAGCGGCTCGGCCTCCTCGAGCACGCGCTCCATCGCAGGCACGCTGCGGCGTGACGCGGCGATGAGCGGCGGCAGGTCGCGGAACAGGTTCTCGAGGTCCGGCGCGAGGTCGCCGAGGTCGCGCACCGTCGGGCCGAGGTCGTCGGCCGGCGCCTTCAGGTCGTTCACGAGCGGGCGGGTGTCGCGCGAGAAGTCCTCGAGCCGCGCCAGCGTCACCCTCGACTCGTCGAGGAAGACCGGGAAGATCTTGAACGTCTCGGCGAGTGCCTCGTCGCGCGAAGCGGCCGCCTCGAAGGTGTTGTTCGAGTTGACGATCAGCTGCCGCAGCGCGCCCTCGCGCTCGTTGATCGCCTCGAAGACCTGGCCGGTGTTGCGGAACAGCTCGTGCACCGCGGTCTCCTGCTCGTCGAGCACCCGCAACAGCTCGGCGCCGTCGGTCGCGAACGGCGCGAAATTGCCGAGGGCGTCGTTCAAGTCCTCCGGCGCTTGCCCCTCGCTCGCCTTGGCGAGTCCCTTGACCCACTGCTGGAACGCCCTCCGGGTCGGCTCGTCGAAGGCGCTGAAGATCTCATCCAGCTCGACCGTCTCCTCGACCTGCGAGTCCCTCAGCCGCTCGCCGTCCTCGAGCATCCCGGACGAGCGGTCCCCCGTGGACAGCTCCACGTAGGTCTCGCCCAGCAACGTCTTCTGCCGCAGGATCGCCCGCGTGTCGCGCGGGATCGGGGCGAACTCACCGTCCAGCTCGATCTCGGCGATCGTCCTGGCGCCGCCCTTGTCGAGCCGCTTCGTCTTCACCTTGCCGACGTTCACGCCCGAGATCCGCACGTCCGCCTCCTCCGCGAGCGTGGCCGCCTCAGGGAAGGCCACCTGGACCCGGTAGCCCTCCGGCTGGAGCGGGATCGGGCCGCCGAACGTGATCCACAGGAACATGACGATCGCGAAGCAGGACAGCGCGAATGCGATCATCGCGACGATCCGGCCGAGGCTGGGCGTCTTCTTGATCACTTGGCGCACACCCCCGCGTCACCGAGCGCGTCGGAGACCGCCTCCGGCAGGCCCTCGCCGGTGAAGGTGTTGCAGTTGACCCCGCCGAGGAAGATGCGCCTGAACGGCCCCTGGGCGTCGCTCGTGCTGAACAGCGAAACCGTGTTCTGCGCGGTCCAGGCGAGCCAGTAGAGATAGCCCTCGTCGCGCGCCCGGTCCTTCGCCAGGTCGCCGCTGAGCTCCTCGCTCCCGTTCGGGTTGTGGGCGCCGATGTTGAACAGGCGGTTGAGCCCGCGGAACGTCTTGGTCAGCTCAGGCGCCCCGCTCGCGAGGTCGCGCGCGCTCTTGCCGAGCTCCCTGAAGAAGGGCCGGCCGGCGCGCGCGAACGGGCGGATCTCGTCGCGGACGATCGGGGTGGCGTCACGGGCGAACGGCAGCACCGCCTCGTTCGCGTCGTCGAGCTCGCGGAAGGCCGGGCGCAGCGACTCAAGCGCCGGGCCGAGCCGCTGCCCGAGCCGGTCCACCTTGCCGAGCGTCACGCGCGTCTCCCGCAGCGCCCCCGGCAGCTTCGACACGAACGCCGACACGTTGCTCTCCTCGGCCGCGAAGGAGTCGAACACCGCGTTCGAGGCCCTGACGAGGCGGGTGAGGTCCTCGTCCTTCCCGCCCAGCTCGTCGACCAGCAGGCCGTAGTTGTGGATCAGGCGGCGCAGGTTGTCGCGCCGCTCGGCGATCGCCTCCGTCACCCGGTCCAGATCCCGGTGCAGGGGCGCGAAGCGGCGGAAGGTCTCGCGCAGGTCCTCGCCGTGCCCGTCGAGGCCCTTGCCGGCCCCCGACACGAGCAGCTTGAGGTAGTCGCGCGTGTCGGCGTCGAGCGCCGACAGCACCTCGTCCGGGTCGATGTCCGGCGCCGTGTTCGCCACCGGGATGCGCTCGCCCTCCTCGAGCGGCTCGCCGTCGCCCGGGTCGAGCTCGACGAACATGTCCTTCAGGCCGGTCTTGGTGCGCAGGAGCGCGGTCGCGTCGTCGCGGACGTAGCCCTCGTAGCGCGGCTCGAGCTCCATCTCGACGACCGCGACGCCCTCTTCGAGCTCGACGTTGCCGATCTGGCCGATCTCCACGCCGGCGCTGCGGATGGTCTGGCCCTGTCCGGGCTGTACCGCCTGCGCGTCCTCGAGCTCCATCTTCACGACGAACGGCTTGTCCTCTATGAGCGGGAAGCGCAGCCGCTGGTGGGCGAGGATGTAGGCGGCCACGCCGCTGCCGATCGCGAACAGGGCGACGACGGCGAGGAAGTCGGCGAGGTGCTTGCGGATCGCGGTCCTCATGGCCGGAGCCTCTCCGCGTGCTGCTTCAAGAGCTCCT
>JBKGUS010000266.1:0-2549 GCA_046462295.1 Thermoleophilaceae bacterium
GAGATCGTCCGCGACCGCCTGCCGCCGGGGGCCGACGTCATCGACCTCGGGCGCCAGGCGCTGCGCGGCCTGTCGCGTCCCGAGAACGTGTTCGAGCTGCGCGTGGGCGCGGGCGGCGGGACGCCCGGGGGCGGCGCGCTCGAGCGCCGCAAGACCGTGACCGTGCTCTTCGCAGCGGTCGGAGCGACGGCGACCGAGGGGGGGCGACTCGATCCGGAGGTCCGCCGGCGCATCGTGGCGCCCGCCGCCACGGAGATGCGCGCCGTCCTGGAGCGCCACGGCGGCACGGTCGAGCGCTACCCCGGCGACGTGCTGATGGCCGTGTTCGGGGTCCCGGTCCTGCACGAGGACGACGCCCTCCGCGCCGTGCGGGCGGCGACCGAGATGTGCGAGGCGCTGCCGGAGACCGGCGACGAGGCGGGTGACGGCAACGGCATCAGGGTCACCATGCGCGTGGGGATCGGCACGGGGGAGGTCATCGTCGCGCGGCCGGCCGCGGGCGAGCCGCTCGCGACCGGCGAGGCGGTGAGCGTCGCCAAGGGTCTGGAGGAGGTGGCCGGCGCCGCCGAGGTCCTCATCGACGAGGAGACTCACCGGCTGGTGCGCAGCTCGGTGCGAGCGGAGGACGCGGGGCGACGCGACTCCCGGACCGGAGACCCGATCGAGGCCCTCCGCCTGATCGAGATGCGACCCGACACAGGCGGGCGCGCCTCCCGGCTCGACTCGCTGCTCGTCGGGCGCGACCGCCCCCTTGGCACGCTCACGACCGTGTTCGCGGCCGCCGCGACCGACCGGGCCTGCCATCTCGTGACCGTCCTGGGCGCGGCGGGCGTGGGAAAGTCGCGGCTCGGGCGCGAGTTCGCCAAGGGCCTGGGAGACCAGGCGACCGTGGTGAGCGGCCGCTGCCTCCCGTACGGCGAGGGCATCACCTACTGGCCGCTCGCCGAGGTGGTGAGGGAGATGACGCCGGCGGGCGCCGAGGTGTCCGCCCCCGCCATCGCCGCGCAGCTCGCCGGAGAGCCGAAGGCAGATCAGATCGCCGCAGGCGTGGCCGAGGCCGTGGGGGTCGGCGCCCCGGAGGGCGGCACGAGCGAGGAGATCTTCTGGGCCGCGCGGCGCCTGTTCGAGGCCGTCGCCCGCCGCCGCCCGCTCGTGGTCGTGTTCGACGACCTCCAGTGGGCCGAGGCGACGTTCCTCGACCTGATCGAGCACGTCGCGGACCTGTCGCGCGGCGCGCCGATCATGCTGCTGTGCCTGGCGCGGCCCGAGCTGCTCGACGCGCGCCCGGGCTGGGGCGGCGGCAAGCTGAACGCGACCTCGATCCTGCTCGAGCCGCTCGGTGAGGACGACACGCGCGAGCTGATCGGGAACCTCCTCAGCCGCGCGACCCTGCCGCCGCGGACGGCGGCGCGGATCGCCGCCGCCACCGAGGGCAACCCGCTCTTCGCCGAGGAGCTGCTGGCGATGCTGATCGACGACGGCATGCTACGCCGCGATGAAGGCCACTGGGCGGTCGCCGACGAGCTGGCCGACCTGCCGGTCCCGCCCACTATCCACGCCCTGCTGGCCGCGCGCATCGAGGCGCTGCCCGACCACGAGCGGGCGCTGCTGGCACACGCCTCGGTGGAGGGCACCGTCTTCCACCGCGGCGCGCTGGACGCGCTCATGCCCGGGGCCGTGGAGCCCGCGATCGAGCGCGACCTGTCGGCGCTGGTCCGGCGCGACCTGATCTGCCCCGAGCAGTCCAGCTTCGTGGTCGACGAGGCCTTCCGCTTCCGGCACATACTGATCCGCGACGCGGCCTATCGCTCACTCCCGAAGGAGCGGCGCGCCGGGCTGCACCAGCGCTTCGCCGGTTGGGTCGAGCAGGCCGCCGGGTCGCGGCTCGGCGCGTTCGAGGAGATCCTCGGCTACCACCTCGAGCAGGCGTACCTGCTGATCGTGCAGCTCGGCACGCTTGACGCCGACGCCGAGAGGCTCGCCGAACGAGCGGCGAAGCACCTCGAGGCGGCGGGGCGGAGGGCGCTCGCGCGCAGCGATCTCCCAGGTGCCGTAAGCCTGCTCGAGCGCGCGGCCAGGCTGTTGCCGGAGGACCACGCTGGCCGCGTGCGCCTCCTGCCAGATCTCGGGGCCGCGCTGACCGAGGCGGGCAGGCTCTCCGACGCGGACAGGGTGCTGGGGGAGGCGACCCGCGCGGCGGCGGCCGCGCGCGACGAGTGCGCCGGTGCGCGCGTTCTGGTTCACGAGCAGTTCCTGAGACTGGCGCGTGGCGAGTCCGCAGGCACCGCCGAAGCGGCGGCGGTGGTCGAACGGGTTGTGCCTGTCTTCGAACGAGCCGGCGACTTCTTCGGGCTGTGCAAAGAGCTTCGGCTACGCGCGTGGCTGCACTGGATCGAGGCACAGGCGGACGCCGCGGCGGCCGCATGGGAGCAGGCCGCTGACTACGCCCAGCGCGCCGGGTCCGAGCACGAACGGACCGAGATCTTGGGCTGGGTCGCCCTGTCGCTCGTCCTCGGACCCACACCTGTGGCCGACGCCATCGAGCGGTG
>JBKGUS010000267.1:0-2624 GCA_046462295.1 Thermoleophilaceae bacterium
TGAGCGCTCCGGCCTCGCGCGCGATCCCGTAGATCGCCTCGACGTCGTGCAGGCGCCCGGTGCGATACGAGACGAACGTCGAGCAGACGAGCGCCGTCCGCTCGTCGACGGCCGCGGCATATCCCTCCGGGTCGGGCGCGACGTGCACGACCTCCGCACCCCGTAGCTCCTGCGCGTGCGCGATCTGGCCGATCGCGGGGAACTCGTTGACCGAGATGACGATCCTGTTCCGCCTACCGGCGAAATCGAGGCCGCTGACGAGTGCGCTGACAGCGGCCGACACGGAGGTCTGCAGCGCAACCTCGTCCGGCGCGACGTCGAGCAGCGCCGCGAAGCGGCCGCGGATCGCCTCCGCCCGCTCGACCCAGAACTGCCACTCGGCGCCGTTCTCGTCCCAGCCGTCGAGGTACTCCTCGTAGGCCGCGCGCACGGCGTCGGAGAGGGCACCCTGCGAGCACGAGTTGACGTAGACCTTCGAGCCGAGGACGGGAAACCGCCCGCGCACCGCGTTCCCGACGCCGGTCAGCGCAGGCACTCCTCGCAAGCGGCACGCAGAACCGTCATCAGACGATCACCCGTGTCTGGCACGACTCTGGCACGTGTCTGGCACGACTCTGGCACGAGTCTGGCACCGGGGAGCCCGCCTCGGCCGCTAGCGGCCGAGGTACGCCTTCCGCAGGTCCTCGTCCTCGAGCAGGTCGGCGGCCCTGCCCTCGAGCACGACGCGGCCCGTCGAGAGCACGTAGCCGCGGTCGGCGATCGAGAGCGAGACGTTCGCGTTCTGCTCCACCACGAGCATCGCCACGCCCGACTCGTGCACCTGCTTGATGATCTCGAAGCTGCGCTCGACGAGGATCGGCGCGAGCCCCATCGACGGCTCGTCCATCAGCAGGAGCTTCGGCTTCGACATCAGCGCGCGGCCCATCGCGAGCATCTGCTGCTCGCCGCCCGACATCGTCCCGGCCAGCTGCTTGCGCCGCTCGTGCAGGAGCGGGAAGAGCGAGTAGACGCGCTCGAACTCCTCCTTTAGGTCGGCCCGCGGGCGCAGATACGCGCCCATCTCGAGATTCTCGAGCACGGTCATCGGTGCGAACACACGGCGGTTCTCGGGCACGATCGCCAGTCCGCGCGCGATCCGGTGCGCCGTCGCGTGCCTCGTCACGTCCTCGCCGCCGAAGCGCACGACGCCGTTCCGCGGCGAGACGAGCCCGAGGATCGTCTTCAGCGTCGTCGACTTCCCGGAGGCGTTGCCGCCGAGCAGGCAGACGAGCTCGCCCGCGCCGACGCGCAGGTTCAGGTCCTGGAGGATGTGGATCTGCCCGTAGTAGGTGTCGACCGAGTCGAGCTCGAGCAGAGGAGCAGTCGCGCTCACTTCGTCGAAACCGCCTTCGTGCCAAGGTACGCCTCGACGACGCGCGGCGAGGTCGCGACGGCCTCGAACGTGCCCTCGGCGATCTTGACGCCGTGGTCGAGCGCGACGACGCGGTCGGAGATCCCCTCGACGACGTGCATGTCGTGCTCGATCACGAGGATCGTGTAGCCGCCGTCGGCGCGGAGCTTCGCGATCAGCTCCGTGATCTCGTGCGTCTCGGCGGGGTTCATCCCCGCGGCCGGCTCGTCGAGCAGCAAGAGCTTCGGCTGCGTCGCCATCGCGCGTGCGATCTCGAGCCGGCGCCGGTTCGCGTACGAGAGCGAGTACGCCGGCGCCTCGAGATCGCGCGCGCGACGGCGACGAAGCCGCGGCTGCTCCTGCTCGACGAGCCCGCGGCGGGGATGAACCCCGTCGAGACGCACGAGATCACGGAGCTCGTCGCCAAGCTCCGCGACGAGGGCGGCTACACGATCCTCGTCATCGAGCACGACATGCACGTCGTGGAGGGAATTTCGGACCGCGTCGTCGCGCTCGACCACGGCGTCAAGATCGCGGAGGGCTCGTTCGACGAGGTGGCGACCTCGCCGGCGGTGGTCGAGGCGTACCTCGGCCGGCAGGAGACGGCGACGAAGTGAGCGCGAACGGGAACGGCGCGCTCCTGGAACTGGACGCCGTCAACACGTTCTACGGGCAGATCCACATCCTGCAGGACGTGTCGATCCGGGTCGGCGCCGGCGAGCTCGTCTGCCTCCTCGGCGGCAACGCGTCGGGCAAGTCGACGACGCTGAAGACGATCCTCGGAATCGTCTCGCCGCGCCGCGGCTCGGTCCGCTTCGCGGGCGAGGAGATCACGCAGAGGCCGACCGCCCACCGGATCGCCCTCGGGCTCGCGATCGTTCCCGAGAACCGGCGTGTCTTCGCGCCGATGACCGTGCTCGAGAACCTGCAGATGGGCGCCTACCTGCGGCCGAAGGCCGACCTGAAGGAGGAGTTCGAGCGCGTCTACGACCTCTTCCCCCTGCTCTACAAGCGCCGCAAGCAGCTGGCCGGGACGATGTCCGGCGGCGAGCAGCAGATGCTCGCGATGGGGCGCGCGCTGATGTCGAAGCCGAAGCTCCTGCTGATGGACGAGCCCTCGATGGGGCTGGCGCCGATCCTCGTCGAGCGCAGCTTCGAGATCATCAAGCAGGTGCACGAGTCGGGGGTAGCGATGCTCGTTGTCGAGCAGAACGCCAACGTCTCGCTCTCGATA
>JBKGUS010000268.1:0-2689 GCA_046462295.1 Thermoleophilaceae bacterium
CACGAACCTGGTCGTGGCCCAGGTGGCCCAGCGGCGCTTCAACGTCCCGCAGGTCGTGGTGCGCGTGCTCGATCCGGCGCGCGCACAGTGGTACCGCGAGCAGGGGCTCCAGACGATCTGCCCGACCCAGACGGCGATCGAGCTGCTCCAGGAGGCGGTAAAGGCCGGCGCCGGAAAGCCCCGGGAGGCCGCGTAGGTGTACGTCCTCATCGTCGCCCGTGACCGCAACGACGAGGTCGGCGCGCTCGGTCCCGGCGCGCTCGAGCACCCACAGCTCCGAGCCGTCCCCGTAGTGGGCACTGTGCTCGAGCTCCTGCTCCACCACCGCGTAGCGGCCCTGGTCGGACTCGATCACGGTGAGCTCGTGGTTCTTGTTGATCAGCTCGCGCGCGAGGTTCCAGCCGACCTTACCGGCGCCGACGATCAGCACGTACATGGCCTAGCCGGACACCCCTTCGAAGCGAATCTGGCCTCGCACGGCCGCCTCGAGCAGTTCGATCGCCGTCTGCGTAGGACATACCGTCTGGAGGCCCTGCTCGGCGTACCAGCGCGCCCGGGCGGGGTCGAGCACCCGCACCACGACCCGCTCGACATCGAAGCGCCGCTTCGCGATCTGCGCGATCACCAGGTTGGTGTTGTCGCCGTCCGTGGAGGCGACGAAGGCGTCCGCCTGCTCGATCCCGGCCGCCAGCAGCGCGTCGATCTCGAGCGCCGTGCCCTCCGTGAAGCGTCCGCCGCGCTCCTCCCAGCCGGCCGTATGGCCGCGCTCGAGCAGGGCGATGGCCTCCGCGTCCTCGTCGAGGACGGAGACCTCGTGCCCCTCCGCGAGCATGGAGTTGGCGATCGCGCTGCCCACGCGTCCGCAACCGACGATCAGAACGAACATCCTGCCTCCACTCTACCGGGGCATGTCAGGGCCTCACGCCCTCGCGCGTCCCTTCCTCGCCGGCCGGCGGTGCCGTGAGAATCACCTTGCAGGGGGCCTTCTCGACCACGTAGCGCGTCGTCTCCCCGACGAAGCGGTCGCGCGCCCTGCCACGCCCGCCGAGGATCGCGCCGCCCCGCACGCGGGTGGGCTCCTCCGCGGCCAGCACGATCGCTTCCACCCCACGCCGGCGCGCCTCGGCCACGATCGCCTGGCCCGCGGTGCGCCCGCGCACCATCGCGGTCGCCACCTCCACGCCCTCGTACTCCTCGCCCACCTCCTTGGCGCGCGCGAGCACGCGCTTCGCCTCTTTGACGCGCTCGTCCGTCACGCGCGCGTCGATCGGCAGCGACATCGGGATCTCGAACACGTAGAGCGCCTCGAGCACGGCGCCGCCTTCCGTCTCGTCGGCCCGCTCGGCCGCCAGCCGGCCGGCGGTGCCGACGATGTCGTCGTCGAGGTGGACCCCGAACACCGGCACGAGGATGCTGCCGTACTCGGCCCGCACGCTCTCCTGGAGCGCCTCGGCGGGGATGGTGAAGCGCTTGGTCAGCGCCTTGCCCTGGGTCCGCCGGTAGACCACGTACATCACGACGCCGGCCGCCATCCAGGCGCCGCCGATCGTGCGCGCGCCCTGGTGCAGCACGACCACGCTCACCCACGCGATCACGGAGACGAGCGCGCCGAGCGCGGCCGGGAGCGGGACGCTGCCGCGGCCGATCCTGATCGAGAGCGGCACCCGGAAGGCGCTCGGCCGACCCGGCTCGCGGTAGCGGAGCACGATCACCGACAGGTGCGCGATCGTGAAGCTGATCAGCGCGCCGAAGGCAAAGATCCCAGCCAGGAACTCGACGTCGTGCGGGATCGCCAGCAGGAAGGCGATCGCCGCCGCGATCGTGATCGCGACGTAGGGCGTGCCACGGCGGTCGTGCAGGCGCCCGGCGGCGCTCGGGATCTGGCGGTTGGTGGCGAGCGAGTATGAGAGCCGGGCCAGTCCGAGCATCTGGCCGTTCATGGCCACGATCAGCAGCGCGGCGGCCGTCACGCCCACCACGATCCGCGACGTGTCCATCAGCCAATCGGGCTCGAAGGTCGCGACGATGCCGAGCACGGGCGCCTCGATGTACACGCCGCCGAGCGCGGTCTGCCCGTCCACCACCGGCTGCGCCATCAGCGCCGCCGAGGAGACACCCACGTAGAGCAGGAGAGCCGCGCCCGCGCTCACCAGCACGACGCGGCGCAACCCGCGGCGCCCGACGCGTACCTCCCCCGCCAGGCCGGAGGCCGCCTCGACGCCGATCAGCGCCACCCCGGCCACGACTGTGGCGAAGATCAGCTCGTCGAGCTCGGGGGTGGAGCCGAGGTCGACCGAGTCCACGATCGCACCCGGGTCCCATTCCTGGGCGAAGGCGACCCCCGCCACCGCGGCCAGCAGCACGAGCCCGAACAGCGACAGGCGCAGCACCATGCCGAGCCGGTCGGCGCTCAGGCCGTGCACGTTCTGAACCGCCACGTACACGAGCGCCATCGCCGCGATCCCGATCTCGAGCCCGCCGTCGTCGAGGTCGCCCCAGAGCACGGCCAGGTAGTCGCTGATGGCGACCGCGCCGATCGCCATCACGATCAGGTAGTCGAGCACGATCGCCCAGCCGGCCACGAAGCTCCAGAGCTCGTCGAGCGCGTAGTGCGCGAAGGTCGACGCTCCTCCTCGCTCCGGGTGGAGCGAGCTTCCCTCCAGGTAGGTCATCACCGTCACCACGAAGA
>JBKGUS010000269.1:0-3799 GCA_046462295.1 Thermoleophilaceae bacterium
CGCGGTCGAAGTCGCCCATCCAGTTCACCTGGGCGCTGTCGGGCATTCCCCTCCAGATATCCCCCCACCTGGGGTCCTCGCAGTAACGCTGAGGGCCAAGCCCAGGGCGCCAAGCCGTCTGTAGCCCATAGTTGAACATGCAACGCGCCCGCGCACATCGGGGTCAACCCCCACAACCACCCGAAGGTTTTGCGATCGCCCCGAACCGAGGACATAGCGCTCCGGGCCGCGGCTAGCGCAGAAACTCGCGTGGGGTGGCGCCTGCCGGTACCGTGGCCAAGTGTCGGGCGCCCTGCTGCTCGAGCGAGAGCATGAGCTCACCTCACTCCACCGGCTCATCGAGGACGCGGCGGCCGGCGAGGCCGGCTTTGTCCTTGGTGACGGTGCTCAAGTCTCAGCCCGGAGAGCGTCCGGGCGGCGGAGCCTGAGCGCGGCATACCACAGCACCGAGAGTCCGAGCCCGGCACAGGCGAAGTAGACGGCGTTGTCCATGGGATCGTCCGGGAACGGGTCGAGTGACCCGTTGAACGACAGGATCGGGACGGCGACGCCCGCCAGCACGGCTGGCACGCGCCACCAGAGCCCGCCCCGGCGGCGGTCGGACCAGAGCAGCCTCAGGGCTCCGCCGGCGAGCAGCAGGTACACGAGCGCGATCAGGTAGCTCCCCGTCGCGGACAGGATCAGGATCGCCTGGAGGACGTTCGGGAGGCCGACCGAGTCGCCGTAGCGCGTGAGCCCCACCCACAGGATGAGGAGCAGCGCCCATACCGCGATCACGAGGAGCCCGCCCACGGGAGAGTGGAAGCGGGACGACGTCCGTGCGACCACGCTGGGCAGCAGCCCCTCGCGTGCAAGCGCCATCAGCAATCGCGAGGCAGCGAGCGTGAACGCGACGAGCACCGAGAACAGATCGATGACGATCGCGAGGTTGACGAGCCAGCCGAGTGCGTGACCGACGTACTCGCGACCTAGCTCGCCGAACGGGTTCCCCGACCTAAACCAGGCGTTCTGGCGGAGCGCCTCCTGGCCGAAGCCGATCGCGCCGGCATAGGTGACGACGAGGTAGAAGATCAGGCCGATCGCGACCGCCGCGATCATCGTGATCGGGATCGACCGGCGCGGGAGTTTTGCCTCCTCCCCGAGGGCGGCCGCTGCCTCGAAGCCGATGAACAGCGAGACGGCGAACAGGATGCCGTGGAAGACAGCGTCCCATGAGGTCCGAGCGGGGTCGAAGACTGCCAGCGTGTTGCCGTCCGCGCCTCCCTCGGCGATGACCGCGACGGCGACGACGGCGAGCGGCACGGCCGAGATCGCCGCCGTCAGGACAATGGCGCCGATGCCCACCTTCAGCCCCGTGTAGTTGATCCCGATCACCACGACGAGGAAGACAAGCGCCCAGAGCCACCAGCCGAGGTCGAGGGAGAGCTCGCTCCGGAGCAGCTCGTTCATGAGGTAGCCGTCCGCCACGAATCCGCCTCCGGCTCCGAGGAACAGCAGACCGAGCAGGTACGCGCCGCCTCCGACGACCCCGACGGACGGGTGCACGCCACGTCGAAGGTACTCGTGGATGCCCCCGGCCCCGGCGAAGCGGCGCCCGTAGAGCACGAGCGCGTAGGCCAGCCCTAGCGTGCCCAGCCCCGCCAGCAGTACCGAGAGCGGGGTGTCGAAGCCGGCGAAAACCGCGACCGTTCCGGCCAGGAACGCGGCCGAGAAGATCGGACCAATCGCGAGCGTCTGCCCGAGCACTCCGCGTGTCGTCAGCGAGGGGGGTCCGAGGTCCTCCCTTCCGAGATCGGCGTCCGATGTGGTCTCGGCCCCTGCCACGCGCGCCCTAGCGCACATCATCCACGCTTCAGCGGCTCGACAAAAGTGTCGGGTGCCTGTGGGGGGATCCCCCCGATGTGCCGAGCGCTCGAGTGGTCGAGGATCGGTGCCGTGGATCGCCAGACGATCGTCATCCGCCTCGAGCTCCATCCCGACGACGAGTCGCTGAGCGGGCGCGCGAGCGACACCTCCGGGGTTACGCGGGAGTTCGTCGGCTGGATGGGGCTCGTGGCTGCGATTGACGCGCTCGTCCCCGCCTCGATCAAGCCCCAGGACGAAGGAGAGCCATCGTGAGTCGTATGTGCCTGATCCTGCTCCGCCGATCAAGATCTCGCCGACCGCGATGATCGCCAACGCCACTTACGAGGGAGTGCGATGAACAACCCGACGAGACGCAACCTGCCGGTCTGCCTACTGCTCGCGACGGTCGCGCTGCCGTTGCTGCTCCCCGCCGCCGGTCAGGCGGCGAAGCCCACCACCGACGCGACCGTCCAGCGCGGACTCGAGCGGCTCGTCGCGGCGCGCGGCGGGCCTCCCGGCGCGATCGCGACCCTGCATCGCGACGGGCGCACGACCGTCCTGCGGGCCGGCCGTGCGGACGCCAGGCGGCCCGGGAAGCCGCGCGCCAGCGACCACATGCGGATCGCGAGCATCGCGAAGGCGTTCAGCGGCGCGGTCGCGTTGCACCTCGTGCAGGAGGGCAAGCTCGGCCTTGACGACACGATCGGCCAGCGACTCCCGAGCCTGCCTGCCGCGTGGCGGTCGGTGACGGTGAGGCAGATGCTGAACCACACGAGCGGGCTGCCCGACTACACGCAGTCGAAGGGCTTCGCCAAGCAGGCGGAGACGAAGCCGCACGGATTCGTCTCGCCGACACGCGTCATCGATTGGGTGCGTCGGGGCGGGCTGGTGTTCCGGCCTGGCTCGAAGTACGAGTACTCGAACACCGACAACATCGTGATCGGCCTCATCGCGGAGCGGGTGACCGGCCAGTCGTATGGCGACCTGCTCTCCACGCTCGTCTTCCAGCCGGCGGGGCTCACGCAGACGACGTTCCCGACGAGGCGGATCTCGCTGCCGAAGCCGTTCATTCACGGGTACCTCATCGTCGACGACATGGGCACCCGTGAGGACGTCAGCACGCTCCTGAGCCCGAGCGGCGCCTGGGCATCCGGCGCGATCGTCTCGACCCCGGCGAACCTCGGCGCGTTCATGCGGGCCTACCTCGGCCAGAGGTTCTTCGGCGCCGAGCAGCAGCGCGAGCAGCTGCGCTTCGTGCGTGGATCATCGAGCCCGCCCGGCCCCGGAACGAACTCGGCCGGCCTGGCGATTTTCCGTTACAGAACCCGCTGCGGCACCGTCTACGGACACACGGGGAACTTTCCCGGCTACGTGCAGTGGGCCGCCGCGACGGCGGACGGGACGCGCTCGGTGACCACCTCGCTGAACATCCCGGCACCGACGGGCGCCCTTTTGAAGCGGCTGCGGTCGGTGCAGGCGTCGGCGGTCTGCGCACTGCTGGGGAAGTGACTCGGCCCGCCGGCGTCGCCGCCGTCAAGGATCCGGCTCGCCTCCGCAGGGTGGCGGGCGTCAAGGTCCCTAAACGCTAGCGCTGACTACTTCAATCGGTGCTAAGCGGTCACGTCGGCGGGACGGCGCCGCCGACAGGAGAACCGTGCTGGCCCGCGTTGACCCGCGCCTGATAACCGGCCGTTTGGGCTCGATTTATCGTCATCTCGGCATGCCACGACGCGAAGAATTCTCTACAGAGCGGAGGGGGAGGGATTCGAACCCTCGGTGGACCGTAAGGCCCACAACGGTTTTCGAGACCGCCCCGTTCAACCACTCCGGCACCCCTCCGAGGGTGCGGGCCGTCTGACGAGGGCCCGCGGCGGGCTTCAAGGCTAGCGGCGGAGGGTATGGATGCACCGTGCCGCCCCTACGCGAACAGGACCCGCCGCGGCGCTTCGCGGCG
>JBKGUS010000270.1:0-3422 GCA_046462295.1 Thermoleophilaceae bacterium
GCGGACGGCCGGATCGTCAAGGAGCTGCGCGGCGCCGACGAACATCAGGTGCTCGCCGCGGTCGAAGAGATCGCGCTGCGATGATAGGGGTCGCGCTCCGCGGCCTCTCCGGGCGCAAGTTCCGGACAGTGCTGACGGCGATCGCGATCGTCCTCGGCGTCGCGATGATGAGCGGCGCCTACGTGCTCACGGACACGATCGACAAGGCGTTCAACGCCATCTTCGTCGAGTCCTACGCCGGTACCGACGCGGTCGTCAGCGGCAAGGGCGCCGACATCAGCTTCGAGGGCGAGCAGGCGCAGCCGCCTCC
Organism: Thermoleophilaceae bacterium; assembly: GCA_046462295.1. Classification (GTDB taxonomy): domain Bacteria; phylum Actinomycetota; class Thermoleophilia; order Solirubrobacterales; family Thermoleophilaceae; genus JACVRW01. The sequence goes on from JBKGUS010000270.1 coordinate 311, forward strand.
GATTCCGGAGAACCTCCTCGAGCAGGTCCAAGCCGTCGAGGGGGTCGAGGTCGCGACCGGCTCGGTGAGCGACTTCCAGACGAAGCTGCTCAAGCCGGATGGCGAGGCGATCGAGACCGGTGGCGCACCCTCGCTCGCGTTCGGCATCGACACGGCGCCCGAGTACGAACGCTTCAATCCGCTCAACATCGTCGAGGGCCGCTGGCCATCGGGCTCGGAGGAGGTCGTGATCGACGAGGGCGTCGCCGACGACGAGAGCCTCGCCGTCGGCGACCGGATCGGCGTCGCGGCCGTCGGTGCCGCCCGCGAGTTCGAGATCGTCGGAATCGCGAGGTACGGCGAGCTGAGCTCGCTCGGCGGCGCTACGTTCGCGATCTTCGACATCCCGACCGCCCAGGCGCTCGTGGGCAAGGAGGGCCAGCTCGACACGGTCCAGGCCGCCGCGCAGGAGGGGGTCGCGCCCGAGGAGCTCGTCGCCGGCATCCGGGAGGAGCTCGGTACGTCCGTGACGGTGCGGTCCGGGACCGAGCAGGCGAGCGAGGACTCCGAAGAGGTGGCGTTCTTCACGACGATCATCCGGTACTTCCTGCTGTCGTTCGCGGGCATCGCCCTGTTCGTCGGAGCCTTCGTGATCTTCAACACGCTCTCGATCACGGTCGCGCAGCGGACGCGCGAGTTCGCAACGCTGCGAACGGTCGGCGCGTCTCGCCGGCAGGTGCTTGGCTCCGTGATCCTGGAGGCGCTCGTGATCGGCCTCCTCGCGTCGATCATCGGGCTGTTCGCCGGGCTCGGGCTCGCGGTCGGGCTCAACGAGCTCTTCATCGCGCTCAACCTCGATCTTCCGCAGACGGAGACGGTGTTCGCCACCCGGACGATCGTCGTCTCGCTGCTCGTGGGGACCACGATCACGCTGATCGCCGGGCTCTCGCCGGCTTTGCGCGCGACGCGTGTGCCGCCGATCGCTGCCGTCCGGGAGGGCGCGGAACTGCCGCGCTCGGCGCTCTCGCGCTTCGCGCCGTACATCGCGGCCGCGACCGTCCTGCTGGCCGTGCTCGCGCTCTCGTACGCGATGCTCGCGCCCGACGTGGCCACGGGCGACCGGTTCGTCCTGCTCGGCGTCGGCGTCCTGGCGCTGTTCATCGGCGTGGCCCTGCTCTCGTCTCGCCTCGTCGTCCCGCTCACGCGCCTCGTGGGGTTGCCCGCGCGCCGGATCGGCGGCGCCGCGGGGCGGCTCGCCGAGGGCAACGCGATGCGCGACCCCGGGCGCACGGCATCCACCGCGGCCGCGCTCATGATCGGGATCGCGCTCGTGACGTTCGTCGGCGTGCTCGCGCAGGGCCTCCGCGTCTCCAACAGCAACGCGATCGAGGAGCAGATCCTGGCCGACCTGGTCGTGACCTCGCAGGACGGCTATACGGAGTTCCCGGCCGCGGTCGGAGACGCGGCCGCGGAGATCGAGGGCACCGAGGTCGTCAGCAGCGTGCGCCAGGACGTGGCGGAGGTGGCGGGCTCGGGAGCCAACCTGACCGGCCTCGACCGGAGCTCGATCACCCAGGTCTACAGCTTCCGTTGGACGGAAGGCTCGGACGAGGTGCTGGCGAGCATGGGCGTCGACGGGGCGGTCGTGCCGGACAACGTCGCCGACGACAAGGAGCTCGCCGTGGGAGACTCGATCACGGTGCAGACGCCGGACAACGAGCGCCGGGAGTTCGTCGTCCGCGGGATCTACGACGGGAGCCCCTTCTATCCGCTGCTCGGTACCGCGAGCATCTCGCAGGCGGCCTTCGACGAGCTCTACGACCGGCCGCGCAACCGCTTCACGCTGATCAACCTCCCCGGCGCCCCCGGCGAGGGGCAGAAGGCGACGGTCGAGAGCGGCCTCGAAGGCTTCCCGGACACGCGCGTCCAGACCCGGCAGGAGTGGATCGACAAGGAAGACGAGGAGATCAGCCAGTTCCTGCTGCTGCTCTACGTCCTGCTCGCGCTGTCGGTCATCGTCAGCCTCTTCGGCATGGTCAACACGCTCGCGCTGTCGGTCTTCGAGCGGACGCGCGAGCTCGGGATGCTGCGGGCCGTCGGCATGACAAGGCGCCAAGTGCGCCGTATGGTCCGGCACGAGAGCGTGATCACGGCGCTGATCGGCGCCGCGCTCGGGCTGCCGCTCGGGATCTTCCTCGCTCTGCTGGTGACGCAGGCGCTGGCGGAGTACGACCTTCAGTTCGCGATCCCTACGGGCGCGCTGATCACGTTCGTGATCGTCTCCGTCATCGCCGGGATCGTGGCCGCGATCCTGCCCGCTCGTCGTGCGGCCCGCCTGCGCGTGCTCGAAGCGCTCCAGTACGAGTAGCCCGCCGCCGCCGGCTGTCTGCCGGCGGCCGCGTGAGCGTGTCGGTCGCTAGTACCGATTCACGGAAGTTCGTTCAGGCGGCCGGCGTGAGTCGGCCGCGCTGATCGAGGCGATCGAGCAGGGCGTGTAGGTCGCGGCGGGTGAACGTCCAGTCGAACGGTGTGGCGGTCTTGGCGTATTCGGCCTGGAAGCCGAGCACGCGGTCGCTGAGCTGGTCGAGGTTGTCGAATTGGCAGGGTGTGAGCGCCTTGCGGTCGAGGATCGAGAAGTAGATCTCGACCTGGTTGAGCCAGGAGGCGTGCCGCGGCAGATGCACGAGCACGAGGTTCGGCCAGGCGCCCTGGAGCCGGTCGATCGCCTTCTGGCCGCGGTGGATCGTGCCGTTGTCGACGATCCAGAACACGCGCCACGCCGAACCGTAGGGCTCGGCGGTCATGACCTCGGTCACGAGGTCGTCAAACGCGTGGTTGCTGATCTTCGGCACGCATGTGTAGCTACGACTTCTACGCCCGTGGGCGACTGGAGGTTCTCCGGTGAGGACAGGTGCGCCGGTGACCATCTCTGAGGACCAGCTCTCCAACTGGACCAAGCCGGCATTCGACAACGAGGACGAGCGCCGCCGCAACACGGAGACGATGATCTCCGAAGCGATGCGCAGCCACCCGCTGCTGAAGACGCTGCCGATCAAGGTCTACGCGAAGGGCAGCTACAAGAACAACACCAACGTACGCCGCGACAGCGACGTCGACGGCCACGTCGACGTCG
>JBKGUS010000271.1:0-7025 GCA_046462295.1 Thermoleophilaceae bacterium
GCCTGTGCTGGCGGTCGCGCTCGCGGTGGCTACGCTCGCCCTCTCGGCCGCGGCGCTGCTCGACGGGGGCGGCGACCAGGCGGACCTTCTGACCACGGACGGCGGGCGCCTGGCGCCCACGCAGGTGGGCCGCGTCTACGATTCCGCCGCCCCCGGGGTCGTCTCGGTGCAGTCGGGTCCCGCCTCCGGCACCGGCTTCGTCGTGAACCGCGACGGCACGCTCATCACGAACGCCCACGTCGTGGGAAGCGCGGACACCGCCCAGGTGAGCTTCGGCGACAGCGGCCGGATGATCGACGCCGAGGTGCTCGGCACCGACGTCTCCTCGGATATAGCCGTGCTGCGCGTGGACCCGGGCAGCGTTGACCAGCTGCGCCCGCTGACCCTGGCCAACTCCGATCGCGTGCGCGTGGGCGACGCCGTGGTGGCCGTGGGCAATCCCTTCGGCCTCGACCGCACGGCCACCGCCGGGATCGTCTCGGCGGTCGGGCGCGAGATTCGCGCCCCCGACGGCTTCCAGATCGACCACGTGATCCAGACCGACGCGCCGATCAACCCAGGCAACTCGGGCGGGCCCCTGCTCGACGCGCGCGGGCGCGTGATCGGGGTGAACACTCAGATCGCGACCGGCGGCACGAGCGGCGGCAACGTGGGCATCGGCTTCGCGGTCCCGTCCAACACCGTTCGCCAGGTGCTGCCGGAGCTCGTCCGTGGGGAGAGGATCGAGCGGCCGTTCCTGGGCGTCACGAGCTCGCCTCATCCCCTCGGCGGGGCGGAGATCCAGGGCGTGACCCCGGGTGGCCCCGCCGCGGGCGCCGGGCTCCACGCAGGCGACGTGATCACGCGGGTGAACGGCGCGCCGATCAGCGATCCCGACGACCTCTCCCAGATCGTGTCGGGCCTCGAGCCGGGCGACGAGGTGGAGGTCGAGGTGAGGCGGGACGGCGAGGAGCGCACGTTCGACGTCGAGCTGGGCACGCGGCCCGGGCCGTGACGATGAACGCGGAGTCGGCGATCCACGCGCACGCGCGCGCACTCGGCCGCCGGGGTCGATGACCTTCCAGTCGCCGACCTACCTGCTCGCGCTGCTCGCGGTGCCCGCCAGCGTGGCGATCTACCTCTTCGCGGACCGGCGCCGGCGCGCCGGGGCGGCACGCTTCGCCTCGCCCGCCCTGATGCCCTCGGTGGCGCCCAGGGGCCCCGGCTTCCGGCGCCACCTACCGCTCCTGTTCTACGTCGTGGCGCTGGCCGCCGTGGCCTTCGCGATGGCCCGGCCAGAGGCCACGGTCGCGGTGCCGGAGGAGCGCGCCGCCGTGGTGCTCACCACCGACGTGTCGGGCTCGATGGAGGCGCGCGACGTGGACCCGTCCCGCATGGCGGCTGTGCGCCGCGCTGCGCTCGAGTTCCTCGACGAGGCGCCGGACGAGCTGCGCATCGGCGCGGTCGCCTTCAATCACGCGGTGCGGCGGATCGAGCCGCCGCGCGCGGAGCGCGAGGACACGCGCATGCTGATCCAGGACCTGAGTCCGAGCGGCGGCACCGCGACGGGTGAGGGGCTGGCGGCCGCGCTCGGGCTGATCAGCCGACCTGCCGAGCGCGACCGCAGCCGTCCGCCGGCGGCCGTGATCCTGCTCTCGGACGGCACGTCCACCCACGGGCGCAACCCGATTCAGGTGGCCCGCCAGGCGGCGCGGCTTCGGATCCCGATCTACACGGTGGCGTTCGGCACCGACCGCGGGACCATCCAAGTCGAGGGCCGGGACGGCAACCCGGTCACGAGGCAGGTGCCGCCCGACCGCGAGACGATGCGGCGCGTGGCCACGATCAGCGGCGCCCGCACGTTCAACGCGAGCCAGAGCGACGAGCTGGCCACCGTGTACGAACGCCTGGGCTCGCAGGTGGCGACCCGTGAGGAGCGCCGCGAGGTGACGGCCGCCTTCGTGGGCGGAGCGGCGGCGTTCCTGCTGCTGGGCGGCGCGCTGTCGCTGCGCTGGTTCGGCCGGCTTCCGTAGTCCCCCTGCGGGAGACTCTGCGGTCCATGGAGATCGCGGCGACCGACTACCACACGGCCGGCGAGCCGTTCCGGATCGTCGAGGAAGCTGCGGTGGACATCCCGGGCGAGAGCGTCGCGGCGCGGCGTGAGCACGCCGCGCGCTCCGACGAGGTCGACCGGATTCGCCGCCTTCTGTGCCACGAGCCGCGCGGGCACGCCGACATGTACGGCTGCTTCCTCGTCCCACCGGACGACGAAGGCGCCGACCTGGGCGTCCTGTTCTGGCACAAGGACGGCTACTCCACCGCGTGCGGGCACGGGACGATCGCGCTCGGGGCCTGGGCGGTCGAGTCGGGGCGCGTTGCCGCCCCGGCCGACGGCGAGGTCGACGTGACCATCGACGTGCCGTCCGGCCGCGTCGTCGCCAGGGTGCGGCGGCGCTCCGGCGCGGTGGAGAGCGTCGCCTTCCGCAACGTTCCGTCGTACGTGATCGCGCGCGGCGTGCCGGCGCATGGTGTCGAGGTCGACGTGGCCTTCGGGGGCGCGATCTACGCGTTCGTGCCTGCCGAGCGGCTGGACCTGCGGGTGGTGCCCGAGAGCCTGACGGAGCTGATCGCCACCGGCCGCCGACTGAAGCGTGCCCTCGCTGGAACCGAGGTCGCCCGCCACCCGACCGACCACCGCCTCTCGGGCATCTACGGCACGGTCATCCACGAGCAGCTCGGACCGCTCCACCATCGCAACGTGGCGATCTTCGCCGACGGCGAGGTCGACCGCTCCCCCACCGGGTCGGCCACCTCGGCGCGCACCGCGCTGCTGGCCGCGGACGGCGCGCTCGACTCGTGGGAGACATGGCGCAACGAGTCGATCGTCGGAACCACATTTCGCGCCCGGGCGATCGGCGAGACGCCCGACGGGTTGCTCACGGAGGTCGAGGGCACTGCGTTCCGCACCGCCGAGCACCGCTTCGTCCTCGATCCGCGCGATCCGCTGGGAACCGGGTTCGTGCTGCGATGAGCCTGCCGTTCCTCGACGCGGACGAGGTCCGGCGGCGCCTCGGCCCGACGGAGGCGGCCGACGCGCTGGAAGACGCGCTGCTCGGCGGACTCGACCCCGAGACCGACCCGCCGCGCGGTGCCGTCGAGCTCGACCACGGTGAGCTGCTCGTGATGCCATCGGCCGCGGCCCGCCACCCGGTCGTCAAGCTCGTCACCATCGGAGGTGAGCCGCGGATCCAGGGCGTCTGCGTGGTGTTCGACGGCGAGACGCTCGCGCCGCGCGCACTCGTCGACGGGATCGCCCTGACCAACCTGCGCACCGCCGCGGTGTCGGCGCTGGCCGTGCGTCGCCTGGCCGGCGAGGACGCCCGGCGGCTCCTCGTCTTCGGCCGCGGACCTCAGGCGCGCGCGCACGAGGAGGCGATGCGCGCCGTTCGGCCGATCGAGCTGGTCGACATGGTCGGCCGTGACCAGGCCCGCGGCGGCGTGGACGAGCTCGTCGCGGCCGCCGACATCATCTGCTGCTGCACAACCGCCCGTGAGTCGCTCTTCGACGGCTCGCTCGTGGCGGACCACGCCGTCGTCGTGGCGATCGGCTCGCACGAGCCCGCCCTCCGCGAGACCGACGACGCCCTCGCCGCGCGCTCCTCGATCGTCGTCGAGTCCCGCGTATCGGCGCTGCGGGAGGCCGGCGACGTGATCCTTGCGATCGAGGCCGGTGCGACCTCAGTGGACGAGCTGGTCACGCTCGCGGACCTCGTCCGCGGGGAGGCGCAGCCGGACCCCGCCCGGCCACGTCTCTTCAAGAGCACTGGGATGTCCTGGGAGGACGCGGTGATCGCCGCGACGCTGGCTCGCTAAGGTGCCACCCGTGAGAAGAATGGCCATCGGGACGATCGCCGTCGCCGGCCTGGGGCTGTTCGGCACCGGCGTGCACGGCCTCGCCCAGGTGGACGACAAGCTCGCCGACGCGGCCGACCGGCCCGCCGTCAAGCAGGTCAGGGACGAGCCGGGATCGAAGGGCGAGTGCCCGAAGCTCGAGCGGCACCGTTCCTACGAGATGCGCCAGCTGTAGCGCCCCCGGAAGGAAGCCGCACCGACACCACCAGCCCGCCCTCGGCGCGAGGCTCGATCAGCAGCGAGCCGCCGTGGGCCTCGCTGACGGCTCTGACGATCGAGAGGCCGAGGCCCGCGCCGCGGGCGTCGGCCTCTCGCTGGAGCCGCTGGAACGGTTCGGCAAGCCGGGCGGCCGCCTCGCGGTCGACCGGCGGGCCGCTGTTCTCCACGCGCAGCTCGGCGCTGGCGACCCCCGCGCGCGTGGTGACGTCAACGAAGCCGCCAGGGCGGTTGTAGCGCACGGCGTTCTCGATCAGGTTCGCGGCGAGGCGCTCGAGCAGGGCGGCGTCGCCGTCCACGATGGCGGGCTCGAGCGCGGTCCGGAGCCGCACGCCCTCGTCTTCAGCCATCCGCTGCACACCGCCGGCGGCCGACGCCACCGCACGCGCCAAGTCCACGGGCTCGCTCCGCAGCAGGCCGCGCTGGCTGCGAGCCAGGATGAGGAGGCTGGCGAGCAGCGCCTCGGTGCGGCGGCTCGCGTGCACCACGGACTCGGCCATCGCACGCATCTCGTCGAGGTCCGGCTCCGGGTTGGCGAGCGCCACCTCGGCCTCCGAGCGGATCACCGTGAGCGGGCTGCGCAGCTCGTGGCTCGCGTTGGCGACGAAGCGACGCTGTGCGTCGAACGAGAGCGCCAGCCGGTCGAGCATCGAGTTGAGCGTCTCCCCCAGCTCGCGCAGCTCGTCCTGCGGACCGCCGACCGGGATGCGCTCGCCGAGGTGCTCCTCGGACACGCGCTTGGCGGTACCGCTGATCCGCTTGAGCGGAGCGAGCACCCGCCCGGCGATCAGCCAGCCGACGGCTGCGGAGACCAGCAGCACGCCGGCGAACGCGATCGCGTACTGCAACCCCACCTCGTCGAGAGCGTCCTGGGCGAGCGCCTCCGGCAGGGTGCGGTCGAAGTGGCGACCGAGCAGCCAGTAGCTGACCGCGAGCAACGCCCCCGTGGACAGGGCGACCAGGGTGGCGTAGAGCACAGTCAGACGCGCCCGGATGGTGGGCCGCGGCCGCTTCATACCCGGTAGCCCACGCCCTTCACGGTCTCGATCACGGGCGGCGGGCCCAGCTTGCGGCGCAGGCGGAGCACGGTCATGCGCACGGAGTTGGTGAACGGGTCGGCGTTCTCGTCCCACACTCGCGCGACCAGCTCGTCGTTCGAGACCACTCCGCCGCCCGCCGCCATCAGGGCCTCCAGGACGGCGAACTCCTTCGGCGTCAGGTCGAGCGGCCGGCCGGCGCGCTCGACCGTGTGGCGGGCGGGGTCGAGCTCGAGATCTCCGGCCCGGAGGGTGGGCGGCAGCGGAGGGTTCGTCCGCCGGGCGAGGGCGTGGAGGCGCGCGACGAGCTCGTCGAAGGCGAACGGCTTTGCCATGTAGTCGTCGGCGCCGAGCGTGAGGCCGTCCACGAGGTCCTCGGTGCCCGAGGCCGCTGTGAGCATGAGCACGCGGCTCTGGTGGTCCTCGTCGCGCAGGGTGCGGCACACCTCGTCGCCGTGCATGACCGGGAGGTCGCGGTCGAGCACCACGACGTCGTAGCCGTTCAGGCGCGCCTTGTCGAGCGCGGAGGCGCCGTCGTACGCGACGTCGACCGCCATGCCCTCGCGCCGCAGCCCGCGGGCGACAGCGTCCGCGACCCTGCGTTCGTCCTCGGCGACGAGCACCCGCATCTTCTTGAGAGTAACGGGGGCTCGCGCCCCCGAACCCCCGTTGACTCCTGGCCGGAGGTCTTCGCTTCCCGTTATCTCGCGGTGACCTTTCGCCCCGTAGCGTGGCGCATCATGAGCGACACCCATTTGCAGGAGGACCCGCGGGAGGCGCTCGAGAGCGCGCTCTTCGAGATCAAGCGCGTGATCATCGGGCAGGATGCGATGCTCGAGCGGGTCATGGTCGCGCTGCTGACCGGCGGCCATGTGCTGCTCGAGGGCGTGCCCGGCCTGGCGAAGACGCTGACGATCAAGACGCTCGCCTCGGTCGTCGGCGGGACGTTCAGCCGCATCCAGTTCACGCCCGACCTGGTGCCCTCGGACCTGGTCGGCACGCGCATCTACCGGCCCGACAGCGGACGCTTCGACACCGAGCTCGGACCGGTGTTCGCCAACTTCCTGCTGGCGGATGAGATCAACCGCGCGCCGGCGAAGGTCCAGTCGGCGCTGCTGGAGGTCATGCAGGAGCAGCAGGTCACGATCGGCGGCGACACACACCCGGTGCCGCTCCCGTTCCTGGTGCTCGCCACGCAGAACCCGATCGAGTCGGAGGGGACGTACCCGCTGCCCGAGGCGCAGGTGGACCGCTTCCTGATGAAGATCCTGGTGGACTACCCGTCGCCCGGCGACGAGGCCTCGGTGGTCACTCGCTCGCTGGACCCGGCGGCGGTGGTCGAGGAGCGCCTCTCGATCGCCGACCTGATGCGCTTCCGGGAGGCCTCCGCCCAGGTGATGGTGGACCGCGAGGTGGTCGACTACGCGGTCGCGCTCGCTGACGCGACGAGGCGGCCGGGCCGCTACGGGCTGCCCGACGTGGAGGCGCTGCTGAGCTACGGCGCGTCGCCGCGCGGGCCGATCGGGCTGGTGCAGTCGGCGCGGTCGCTGGCGCTGCTGCGCGGCCGCCGGCACGTGCTGGCGAGCGACGTGCGGGACCTCGCGCCCGAGGTGCTGCGACATCGGCTGGTGCTGAGCTACGAGGGCCTGAGCGAGGGCACTCGCCCCGACGACCTGCTCGAGAAGATCATGGAAGCGGTGCCCGAGCCCGACCGGAGGCCGGTCGGGGCGGAGGCCGCGGCGGCGTGACCCCGGCCGCCCCGGCGGTGGAGCCGTCCGCGGGCGGGGATCGCGGCGGCCGCCCAGGACGGGCCGCCCCCGCGGCGGAGCGACCCTTCGGCTAGGATCGCGGCGGCCGCGCTACACCGGCCGCCAGCCCGCC
>JBKGUS010000272.1:0-2819 GCA_046462295.1 Thermoleophilaceae bacterium
GCCCACTCGGACACGGCGACCAACCGCGACCCGCGGTAGAGCTCGCCGGCGTCGCGCCCACCCGCGTCCCAGCCGCGTGCCGCCTCGGTCAGGTGGCGGTGCAGGCGGCGGCCGTCGGCGTCCTCGTCCAGCCACGCGCGCAAGCGCGGCCACTCGCGCAGCAGGGCCTCGTGCGCCACCTCGACCTCACCCTCACCGACCGTGATCAGGCGGTCGCGCGCGAGCACCGACAGGATGTCCTGGACGTCGCCCGGCAGGTCGTCGATCGGCACGCGCACCCGCACGCCGCCCTCTCCCGCCAGGCGCAGCAGGATCCGCCGCGCAGCCGCGCGCTGGGCGGCGTCGAGCCGCTCGTAGGCGCCCTCGGCCAGCCGTGCGACCGCGCCGAGCACGCCGCCGCTGCGCTCGTAAGCGCTCAGGGTCAGGCGGCGCCCGTCGCGCTGCTGCCACAGCTCGAGCAGCGCGGTCGACAGCAGCGGGAGCGCGCCGGGCTCGCCCGCGACGTCCGCAAGCAGCGCCTCGACGAGCTCGGGTTCCACGCGCAGGCCGGCGCGGCGGGCGGGCAGCTCGATCGCGCGCCGCAGCTCGTGGCGGCGCATCGGGCCGACCAGGATCTGGTTGGCGCCGAGCAGGCGCGAGAGCTCCGAGAAGCGGGCGCAGTGGCCGTAGAAGTCGGCGCGCACGGCCACCAGCACCAGCGTGCGCCGATGGGCGTCGCGCGCGCAGGCCACGAGCGCGTCGACGAACGCGGCCCGCTCCGCGGCGTCGCGGCAGGCGGTGAACGCCTCTTCGAACTGGTCGACCGCGACGACCCAGCGCTCGCCCGCGGGCGCGCACCCGCTGGCGGCGCTCGAGGGCCCCACCGCCGAGCTGGCCGCGGGCGAGCGCTGCATCGTGGCGGTCGACCAGTTCGAGGAAGTCTTCACCGCCTGCCGCGACGCCGCGGAGCGGGCGGCGTTCATCGACGCGCTCGTGGCCTGCGCGCGCGACACCCGCCGGCGCACGCTCGTGCTCGTCGCCGTGCGCGCCGACTTCTACGGCCACTGCGCCGGCTTCTCGGAGCTCTCGCGCCTGCTCGGCGCCAACCAGGTCCTGGTCGGCCCGATGCGCCGCCACGAGTTGCGGCGTGCGATCGAGCTGCCCGCCCGCCGCGCCGGCCTGCGCGTCGAGCCCGAGCTCGTCGACGCGCTGCTGGCCGACGTCGAGGGCGAGCCCGGTGCGCTGCCGCTGCTGTCGACCGCTCTGCTCGAGCTGTGGCAGCAGCGCGACGGCCGCCGCCTGACCGTGAGCGCTTACGAGCGCACCGGCGGCGTGCTCGGCGCGGTCGCCCGGCTTGCCGAGGGCGCCTACGAGCGGCTCGACGGTTCTCAGCGCGAGGCGGCGCGGCGGATCCTGCTGCGCCTCGCCGGTGACGGCGGCGTGCGCGTGCGCGTGCCGATCGTCGAGCTGCCCGGCGACGTCCACGACGTCCTCTCCGTGCTCGCGAGCGACCGCCTGATCACGATCGGCGAAGGCGAGGTCGAGGTGGCGCACGAGGCCCTGCTGCGCGAGTGGCCGCGCCTTCGCGCCTGGCTGGAGGAGGATGCCGACGGGCGCCGCGTGCACCGCCACCTGACCGAGGCCGCGCGCGGCTGGGACGCGGGCGGGCGCGACGCGGCCGAGCTCTACCGCGGGTCGCGGCTGGTCGCCGCCTCCGAGTGGGCGGCCGCCCACGATGAGGACCTCAACCGGCTCGAGCGCGACTTCCTCGCCGCCTCGCGCTCCGCCTCCGAGGCGGAGGCCGAACGGCGCCGACGCGCCAACCGCCGCCTGCGCGCGCTGCTGGCCGGCGTGGCGACACTGCTCGTGCTCGCGGTCGTCGCCGGCGCGATCGCCGTGTCCCAGCGCGGCCAGGCGCGCGAGGCCGCGCTCGCCGCCGACGCCCAGCGGCTGGGCGCCGAGGCGCTCACCAACGAGCGGCTCGACCAGGCGCTGCTGCTCGCGCGCGCCGGCGTCGAGCTGGACGACTCGACCGCCACGCGCAGCAACCTGCTCGCGCTGCTCGTTCGCGAGCCGGCGTCGCTCGGCGAGCTGCGCGGGGACGGCTGGCCCCTCTACTCGCTGGCGCTCAGCGACGACGACCGGCTCGTGGCGATCGGCGACGAGCGCGGCGCCGTGATCGTCTACGACACGGCGACGCGCACGCGCCTCAGCCGGCCGTACACGGCGCCAGAGGGGCTGGTCCAGTCACCGGTCTTCTCGCCCGACGGCCGCACGCTCGCGCTCGCCGTCCACTGCGCCATCGACGCCTGCGCCGCCGACGGCCGCGCGGAGACCTTCGTCGACCTGATCGACCCGCGCACCGGCAAGCGCCGCCGCCGCTTCGCGCTGCCGCCGCTCCCGAACCGTCCCTTCTGGCAGTACGCGCTGGTTCGCTTCCAGCCCAACGGCCGCGACCTGATCGTCCAGCAGACCGATGTCGCCTTCCCCGACGGCCTCGCCTCGCGCCTGTGGCGCCTCGACGCGGCCACCGGCGCGGTCGAGGGCCCGCCGCTCAAGCTGGGAAGCCATTCGGCCTGGAACCTCGTCACCACTGCCGACCGCAGGCGAGCGTTCGTCACCAGCCCCGGCGACGACGCGACCTACGAGATCGACCCCGCGACCCTGCGCCTGCTGCGCACGCACCCGGTGGGCGGCCACGCGGGCGCGGTGAGCGCCGACGGTCGCCTGTTCGCGCTCGGCTCCCAGGACGGCACCGTGCGGCTGCTCGACCTCCAGACCGGCGCCGTCCGCCGGTTCCACGGCCGGCACGAGGGCGGGAACATGCACCTGGCCTTCAC
>JBKGUS010000273.1:0-8161 GCA_046462295.1 Thermoleophilaceae bacterium
CGGGACGTGCTGGGCCCTGACGGCATCGAGCGCGCCCTCGACCCGCTCCGCTACCTCGGCTCCGCGGACGCGTTCGTCGACCGGGCGCTTGCCCGCTACGCGGAGGACGGACCATGACCGGCGATGCGCACGAGCGCGGCATGAAGGTCCGGCGCGAGGTGCTGGGCGACGCTCACGTCGATGAGGCCGTCGCCCGCACGACCGGCTTCACAGCCGACTTCCAGGACCTGATCACGCGCTACGCGTGGGGGGAGATCTGGACCCGGCCTGGGCTCGACCGGCGCACGCGCAGCGCCATCGCGCTCACCGCGCTGATCGCGGTCGGCCGCATGGACGAGCTGCCGATGCACGTGCGTGCCGCGCTGCGCAACGGCCTGAGCGAGGACGAGATCAAGGAGGTGTTGCTTCAGACTGCCGTCTACTGCGGCGTCCCTGCGGCCAACACCGCCTTCGCCGTGGCAGCCCGTGTCCTCGACGAGAAGGAGGAGTCGTGATGCAGGCGGCGACCGTGACCGTCCTCGGCCTCGGGGAGGCGGGCTCCGCCATCGCCCGCGATCTGGTGGCCGCGGGCGCGCTCGTGCGCGGATTCGACCCGGTTCAGCCGGCTCCCAAGGGCGTCGAGGCGGCGCCGGACGCGAGCGCGGCGGCGGCCGGCGCCGACTTCGTCCTGAGCGCCAACTCCGCGAGCGTCGCCCTCGAGGTCGCCGAGACGGTGGCACCCGCAATGAGGCGGGACGCGCTCTTCGCGGACCTCAACACCTCCGCTCCGGCGCTGAAGCGCGCCATCGCCGAGGTGCTCGGCGCGTGGGGCGTCCGCGTCGCCGATGTCGCGCTACTGCGCGGGGTCCCCGGACTGGGCGTCGGGACGCCGGCGCTGGTGTCGGGGACCGGTGCGGGGGAGTTCGCGGCGACGTTCCGGAAGTTGGGGATGCCGGTGACGGAGGTGGGGGACGAGCCGGGCGCGGCCGCCGCCCGCAAGCTCGCGCGCAGCGTCTTCATGAAGGGACTCGCCGCCGCGCTGGATGAGGCGCTCGCGGCCGGCGAGCGGCTGGGGTGTGAGAAGTGGCTCCGCGCCGACATCGAGTCGACCCTGGTGGACGCCGACGGGCGCCTGCTCGACCGCCTCGTCGAGGGCAGCCGGATGCACGCCGTCCGCAGGGTGGAGGAGATGTCCTCGGCGGTGGCCATGCTCGAGGAGCTGGGGGTCGAGCCCCGCATCGCCGCCGCGAGCGAGGCGTGGCTGCGGTCGCTGGCCGGCATCGAGGTGTCCCGATGACGGATCACGCCGCCGCTCCGTCTGACCGGGCGCGCGACCTCGTTCGAGGCGGCTACGACCTGCACGTGCACATCTCGCCCGACGTGGTGGAGCGCCGCATCGACGACGTCGGGCTGGCGCGGCGCTTCGACGAGGTCGGCCTGGCCGGGTTCGTCCTCAAGTCGCACTACCTGTCCACGGCGGAGCGGGCCGCGGTGGTCCGCGGCGTAGTGCCCGGCATCAGGGCGATGGGTGCGATCGTGCTGAACCGCGCGGTCGGCGGGATGAACCCGCTGGCGGTGGAGATAGCGGCCCGGGAGGGCGCGCGGATCGTCTGGATGCCGACGGTGGACTCCGTGGTCGAGCAGGAGCACCTGGCCGCAGCGGAGGCCACGGGAGCGAAGGTGCCGGTGTGGGCCAAGGTCCAGCTGGAGCTCCGCGAACGCGGCATCGAGAGCGACCCGGTGTCGACCACGACCGACGGCGGAGAGCTCCTGCCCGAGACGCGGGCCGTGCTCAGGGTCGTGGCCGCGCACGATCTGGTCCTCGCAACGGGCCACCTCGGCCGCGACGAGGTCTTCGCGGTCGTGTCCGCGGCCTTGGAGGCCGGAATCCGGCACGTCGTCGTGACCCACCCGGACTACCCCGCTCAGGACTTCTCGGTCGACGAGCAGGTCCGGCTCGCCGAGGCCGGGGCGCTGATAGAGCGCTGCTTCACGACCCCCTACACCGGCAAGTGCTCGTGGGAGCGCTGGGTCGAGGGGACCAGGGCCGTCGGAGCGGCGCGCACGGTGATCTCGAGCGACCTGGGGCAGGTGCAGAACCCGCCCGTCGAGGACGGCCTGCCACTGATGGCCGACCGGCTCCTCGACGCGGGGTTCAGCGAGGCCGAGGTGCGGACGATGGCCGTGGACAACACGCGACTGCTGGCCGGGGTGGCATGAGCAGGCGGCTGCTCGCGATCGGCGCCCACGCCGCGGACTTCGTCTGGCGGGCCGGCGGCGCGCTCGCGCTCACGGCCGAGAACGGCGGCACCGCGAGCGTGCTCGCGCTCTCGTACGGCGAGCGTGGGGAGTCGGGCGAGTTGTGGAAGGAGGAGGGTCAGACGATCGACAACGTGAAGCGGATCCGCCACGGGGAGGCGGAGCGCGCGGCCGAGGCCCTCGGCGCGAGCTTCCGTTGTCTCGACCTCGGCGACTATCCGCTCGTGGTCGAAGGCGCGGCCCTCACGAGCTTGACGGATGCGATCCGGGAGCTCGCGCCGGACGTGATCGTCACCCACACCGACCGCGACCCCTTCAACCCCGACCACCCGGTGGCGTTCGCGGCGGTGGAGCGGGCGCGCGCGCTGGCCGCGGGCGCCGGCGTGGAGAGCGCCTTCGAGACGATCCGGCCTCCTGAGCTGCTGCTGTTCGAGCCGCACCAGCCCGAGCTCTGCAACTTCACTCCGACCACCTTCCTCGACATCACGCCGGTGATCGAGCGCAAGCGTGCCGCGATGGCCGAGATGAAGGCCCAGCGATACCTCCAGGAGTACTACGCGCAGCGCGCGGAGCAGCGCGCGAACCATGCGCGGCGCGTGTCCGGCAACCGCGAGATCCGCTTCGCCGAGGCCTTCGAGCGCTACCTCCCGCAAGTGACGGCTGAGCTGTGAGCGACGTCCACGACGAGCTCCGCCGGCTCGGCACGGCGACGCTGTACGAGGCCTCCGGGCGTGAGGGGATGATCGACGTCACCTTCGAGCAGGTCATCCCCGGCTCGCGGGCGGCGGGCCCGGCGCGGACCGTGCGCTGCGGCCAGGGCGACAACCTGATGGTCCACGCGGTGATGGAGCGGGTGGAGCCGGGTGACGTGCTCGTGCTGACGATGCCCGAGCCGCAGCCTGTGGCGCTCGTGGGGGAGCTGCTCGCCACCCAGGCCGAGCGCCGCGGGGCGGCCGCGGTCCTCGTGGACGCCGCCGTGCGCGACCTGGAGGAGCTGCGCGAGCTGGGGCTCCCGGTCTGGGCGCGCTGGGTGCGGGTGCGCGGCGCCGACAAGGGAGCGGTCGGCAGCCTCGACGAGGCAGTCGAGGTGGGGGGTGCAGAGATCCGTCCCGGCGACACGGTCGTGCTGGACGCCGACGGTGTCGTCGTGGTGAGGCAGGAGCGGCTCGAGACGGTGCTGGCGGCGGCGCGCGAGCGTGCCGAGCGGGAGCAGGCCAAGCGGGCGAAGCTGTCGGCCGGCTCGCTCTCCTACGACCTCGACGGGCTGCGCGAGCTGGTGGAGGGCAGATGAGCGATCTCGCCCACATCGGGCACGTCGAGCTGCTCACGCCGCGGGCCGAAGACAGCCTGCGGTTCTTCGAGCACGTGCTCGGCATGGAGGTGGAGGCCACCGAGGGACGCTCCGTCTTCCTCCGGGGATGGGGGGACTACCAGCGCTACTCCCTGAAGCTCACCGAGTCGGACCAGGCGGGGCTGGGACACATGGCGCTTCGCGCGTGGAGCCCCGAGGCGCTCGAACGTAGGGTCGCCGCGATCGAGGCTGCCGGGCTGGGCCGGGAGTGGATCGACGGGGACTTCGGCCACGGGCCCGCCTACCGGTTCACGGACCCCGACGGGCATGTGATGGAGCTGTACTTCGAGACGGAGAAGTACGACCCGCCCGACCACCTTCGACCGTCGCTCAAGAACCAGCCGCAGCGCTACTTGGGGCGAGGCGCCGCGGTGAAGCGGCTCGACCACGTGAACGTGCTGGCCCGGGACGTCGCCGCGAACCGCAGGTTCGCCCAGGACGTGCTCGGCTACCGGCTGTACGAGCGGATCGAGCTGGACGACGGGAGCGAGGCGGGCGCTTGGATGAGTCTGTCGATCGCGGCTCACGAGCTGATCTACGTCGCCGACGCGCTTCGGATGGAGGGACGCCTCCACCACCTGGCCTTCTGGGTCGACACCCGCGAGGAGGTGCTGCGCGCGGCCGATCTCTTCCTGGACGCCGGGATCCACATCGAGGCGGCGCCGTCGAAGCACGCCATCGCACAGGGCTTCTTCCTCTACGGGTTCGAGCCCGGCGGCAATCGCATCGAGGTCACCACCGGGGGCTACTTCGTGTACGACCCCGATCCCGAGCCGACCGTCTGGAGCGAGGCCGAGCGCGCGCGCGGGCAGGCCTGGGGGGTCAAGACGGTCGAGAGCTTCCACACCTACGGCACGCCGAGCCCGGAGCCGGCGCCCGGGATCAGCTAGCCGGTCGCTCCCGGCTCGGCTCCCTGTGCGAGGCGTGCAGCGCCTTCGCGACCTGGTTGAGGTGCCGCCGCATGGCCCGCTCGGCCGCCTCCGGCTGGCCACCCGTGAGCGCGTCGACGATCGCCGTGTGCTCCTCGATCGACTGCGTCGGACGACCCGGGATCAGGATCGTCCTGAACTGAAAGCGCACCATCTGGGAGTTCAGCGCACGGATCAGGCGCTGGGCCGTGGCGTGCCCGGAGAGCTCGACGATCTTGGCGTGCAGCTCGGCGTTCACGTCGGAGGCGCCCAGCAGATCCTGCTTCGCTAGCGCCGCGCGCTGGCGCTCGAGGATCTCGCGCAGCTCGCTCGCCCCGGCCGGTGACAGGTTCAGTGCCGCCTGGCGCGCGGCCAGGCCCTCGAGGGCGGCGCGCGCCTCCAGGATCTCAACAGCCTCGGCCTCCGAGACGAGCCGGACGCGCGCGCCGCGGTGCGGCTCGCGCTCGACCAGGCCCTCGTGCTCGAGCCGCACGAGCGCCGTCCGCACAGCCGCGCGCGGCAGCCCGAACTCGCTGCTCATGTCCGCCTCCACGAGCCGCTGATTCGGGGCGAGCTCGCCGCGCACGATCGCCTCGCGGAGCCGGAGGTATCCGTCGTCGGTGGGGATGCGTGATCTCTGGGCCATGTCGGGGCTCCGCCTGCGCCAAAGCGTACGAATTGAACCTCGGCGCGAAGAAGGCTACGATATTGTTGACAAGATCGCCAACAATCGGTTAGATCTGGACGATTGTCGGAGGGGAGAGGAGATGGCGTGATCTCGATGGCGCGGATGACTCGGCTCGCGACCGCTGCGCTGGCCGCCCTGATGCTGGCGGCCGCGGGATGCGGCGACGACGATGACGACGACGCCGGCGGCGCGCCGGCGGGCGCGGGCGGCGACCAGGGCGCCGAGCAGAGCGGCGACCAGAGCGGCGGGGCCGGGGAGCAGACCGTCACCGACTACGTCGAGTACATCGGAGGCAAGGCCGGCAAGGCCGACCAGAGCAAGCCGCCGATCTACATCGGCTGGCTCAACCAGCAGGGGGGCCAGGTGGAGATCGGCGCGGCGGCCACGGACGGGGCCGACCTCGCGGTGAAGGTCGTCAACGAGCAGCTCGGCGGCATCGACGGGCACCCGGTCGAGCTCAAGAAGTGCTTCATCCGGAACGCCGAGGAGGAGGGGACCACCTGCGGCCAGCGGCTCGGCAACGACAGGGACGTCGCCGCCATCAGCGTAGGTGGCATCGCGATCGGCATCCAGCCGTTCTACTCCACGATCGGCGGCAGGAAGCCGGTGATCGTCGGGGTGGCCGCGACGCCGGTCGACGGGGTGCAGGACAACGCCACGATCCTGTTCGGCGACGTCACGCATGTGCTGGGACCGTTCGGCACCTACGCCAAGGACGTCCTGAATGCACAGACGGCGGCCCTCGTCTTCCCGAACATCGCCGGCATCGCCGAAGGCGCCGCCGCCCTCGACAGGGGCCTGAGCGACGCGGGCGTGGAGGTGAAGAAGGTCGGGTACGCCCAGGGCCAGACCGACCTGATCGGCCCGCTCACTGCGGCGGGGGCCCAGAGCGCCGACATCGTGGTCCCCTACAGCGACGCCTCCGGGTGCGTGAACCAGGCGAAGGGACTCAAGCAGCTCGGCATCACCGACGCGAAGAAGATCGTCTCGGCCCCGCTGTGCCTCAACCCGACCGTGTCCGAGGGCCTCGGCGGCGACTACCCGATCTGGACCTACGCGATCGCGAGCTCCCTGTACGGCGACCAGACTGATCCGGGCATGAAGCCCTACATGGAGGTCACCGAGCAGTACGGCGTGAAGACGGCGCCGGACCCGTGGGTCATCGTGTCGTTCGCCACCGTCCTCACGACCGTGAAGTTCCTGAACGAGCTCGGGCCCGACGCTCTCGAGACGGACGCCATCATCGACAAGGCCAGGTCGTTTACCGGGCCGGTCGTCCTGGGAGCGCCGGAGCTCGAGTGCGGGAAGTACGAGGACGCTCCGGCGATCTGCAACGACCGGACGCAGTTCTTCACCTATCAGGGGGAGCACCATTTCGAAAAGGCGGCCGACTGGCTCCAGCCGCCCGAGTGAGCTCCGCTCGCTGAGCGGCCGCTAGATGGACCAGGTTCTGCTGTTCGCACTGCTCGGGCTCGGCTCGGGGGCGCTGATCGCGGGCATCGCCCTCGCGGTGGTGCTGATCTATCGCGGTTCGGGGATCATCAACATCGCGACCGGCGGCGTGGCCATGCTCGCCGGCTACACGTTCTGGTCGCTCAGGACCGGCGAGTTCGGGACGGAGTTCGGGACGGCGCCGGCCCTCCTGATCACGCTCCTGGTGACGCTCGTGATCGGTGCGCTGATCGAGCTGGTGGCCTTCAGGCCGCTGCGCAACGCGGCGCCGCTCGCGAAGCTCGTGTCCTCGCTGGGGGTGCTCCTGGTCGCCCAGGCATCGATGCTGCTCGCGTTCGGCACCAGCCAGAAGCCGCAGCCCTCGGTCTTCCCGAGCGACACCGTGGAGGTCTTCGGCTCCGTGGTCCCGGTCGACCGGTTCATCCTCGCCGGGATCGTGATCGCCGTGGCCGCCGCTCTGGTGGCCCTGTACCGATGGACCCGGTTCGGGCTCGCGACCAGGGCGGCGTCGGAGAACGAGCTGTCGGCGCTGCTCGGGGGCCTCTCGACCAACGAGCTGTCGATGGTCAACACGCTGCTGGCCAGCGTGGTGGCCGGCGCCGTCGGGGTGCTCGCGGCCTCGGTCACCCAGCTCGACGCGATCTCACTGCCGCTGCAGGTGGTGCCCGCGCTTGCCGCCGCGCTGCTCGCCCGGCTGACGTCGTTCGGGATCGCCTGCGCGGCCGGGCTCGGCATCGGGATCGTCAACTCGGAGATCGACTACCTCTCGACGATGTCGTGGTTCCCGACCGACCACGGCGTCCCGCTCCCGGGGGTCAAGGAGCTCCTGGCGTTCCTGATCATCGTCGCCGCGATGTTCCTGCGCGGCGCCGCGCTTCCCACTCGGGGCGAGCTGATCGAGCAGAGGCTGCCGGAGGTCCCCCGGCCGGAGCGCCTGCTGGTGCCGGCGGTCACGCTCACGGTCCTGTGCGCAGTCGCCCTGGTCGTGCTTCCCTTCGACTTCCGACAGGCGCTGATCAACTCGATGATCGGCACCGTCATCGCGCTCTCGCTCGTCGTGATCACGGGCTTCGTCGGGCAGATCTCGGTGGTTCAGCTGAGCCTGGCGGGGGTGGCCGGCTTCACGGTCTCGCACTTGGGCGTGGACGCGGGCATCGGGTTTCCGCTGGCGCCGCTCGCGGGCGCGGCCGCCGCGGTCCTGCTGGGCGAGCTGACGGCCGTGTCGGCGCTGCGCGTGCGGGGCGTGAGCCTGGCGGTGGTCACGCTCGGCGCAGCCGTGGCGATCTCCCAGTTCGGCTTCGTCAACCAGACGTGGGGCGGCGGGCCGACCGGCTCGCCGGTGCCCGAGCTGCACCTGTTCGGCATCGATCTCGGCCCGCGGTCGGCGTTCCGCGGGCTCGACGACTCGCTGCCCAGCCCCGTCTTCGGCTGGGTGGTCCTCGCCGTGACGGTCGGGCTGTGCCTGCTCGTGGCGGGCGTGCGGCGCGGCAACCTCGGGCAGCGGATGCTCGCGGTGCGCTCCAA
>JBKGUS010000274.1:0-3991 GCA_046462295.1 Thermoleophilaceae bacterium
CTCTTCCGGCTCGAGCGCGAGGACGGGAGATGGAAGCTGGCTGACGGGACGGAGGGCTAGGCCCGTGGCGACCGTCGTGGTGAAGCTCGGCTCCAGCGTCGTCGCGGACGACGCCGGGGAGGTCCGCACGGAGCTGCTCGAGGCGCTCTGCGACGCGGTCGCGGAGCGCCACCGCGCGGGCGACGAGGTCGTGGTGGTGACCTCGGGCGCGATCGCCCGCGGCATGCGCCTGATGGAGCTATCGGTGCGTCCGCGCGCGATGGAGGAGCTGCAGGCCGCGTCGGCTGTTGGGCAGGGCAAGCTCTACCGCCACTACGACGAGCTGCTGCAGGCGCGCGGGGTGCCGTCGGCGCAGGTGCTGCTCACGTTCTTCGACATGTCGGCCCGCACCCACTACCTGAACGCCCGCCACACGCTTCGCAAGCTGCTCGACTGGCGCGTGGTCCCGGTGATCAACGAGAACGACACCACGACCACGGACGAGATCTCGTTCGGCGACAACGACTTCCTGGCCGCCCAGGTGGCCATCCTGATCGGCGCCGACCGCCTGGTGCTGCTCACCGACACGGGGGGTCTCTACACGGCCGATCCGCGCTCCGACGACGCCGCGCAGCTGGTGGAGGAGGTACGGGACGTCGAGGAGCTCGACGAGTTCGAGATCGGCATGTCGAGCTCGCCGCTCGGCTCGGGCGGGATGCGCTCGAAGGTAGTGGCGGCCGAGATGGCGACCGCTGCCGGCATACCGGTGGCGATCGCAAGCGGCGTCGAGCCCGGCGAGGCGGCGCGGGCGCTTGCGGGCGAGCCGGCGGGTACGCGCTTCCTGCCCCAGAGCGGGCGGGTGTCGAGCTTCAAGCTGTGGCTGCGATACGCCAAGCCCGCGCGCGGTCGCCTGACGGTGGACGCCGGGGCGGAGCGGGCGCTCCGGGAGCGGGGCACCAGCCTGCTGCCGGTCGGCGTGGTCGAGGTGGAGGGGGCGTTCGAGGCGGGCGACGCCGTGGAGGTCCGCTGCGAGGGACGGCCGGTGGGCAAGGGCATCGCCGGCTACTCGGCCGACGAGCTCCGTCGCGTGAAGGGCCTCAAGACGGACCAGGTACGCGAGCTGCTTCCCCGCGCGACCGAGGAGGCCGTGCACCGGGACTACTTCGTGCTCGAATGAAGGGCCGCTTCGCGGCTCGCTCGCCGTTCGACAGGGAGATACTCAAGCTCGCCCTGCCCGCGCTGGGCGCCCTCGCCGCCGAGCCGCTCTATCTGCTCGCGGACACCGCCATGGTCGGCCACCTCGGCACCGAGGAGCTGGCCGCGCTCGCCATCGCCGGCACGCTCATCGTCGGCGCGTTCACGCTGTTCAACTTCCTCACCTACGGCACCACCGCGCAAGTGGCGCGTCTCTCGGGCGCCGCCGAGCACGAGCAGGCGGGCCGCCTTGCCGCTCAGTCGATCTGGCTCGCCACTGGGATCGGGGTCGTCCTCACGGCGCTGCTGGCCGGTCTGGCCGTGCCGCTCGTGGACCTGATGGGCGGCGACGGCAGGACCGGCGACCTCGCCGTCCTCTATCTCCGCATCGGCTCGCTCGGCCTGCCGTTCGCCCTGATCGCCCTGTCGGGCCAGGGCTTCCTGCGCGGCGTCTCGGACCTCCGAACGCCGCTCGTGATCGTGGTCGCGGCCAACGCGGCGAACCTCGTCCTGAACGTCGTCTTCATCTACGTGCTCGGCTGGGGACTGGCGGGCTCCGCCTGGGCCACCGTCGCGGCGCAGGCCGGCATGGGCGCTGCGTTCGTGACCATCCTGCTGCGGCGGCCCGCCACGTCGCGCCGACCGTCGCTCGCCGCGATGCGCCCGCTGGCCCGCATCGGCGGCGAGATCTTCGTGCGCACCGCCGCGCTGTACGGCTCCTTCCTGGTCGCGAGCGCCGTGCTGGCGCGGGTGGGGGAGGATTCCCTCGGCGCCCACCAGATCGCCTTCCAGCTGTTCGTCTTCCTCGCGCTGGTGCTCGACGCGATAGCGATCGCCGGGCAGGTGATCGTCGGCCGAACGCTGGGCGCCGGCAACGCCGACGACTCCTACCGCGCCGCGCGGCGCATGATCGAGTGGGCGGTGGCGGCCGGCGCGCTGTTCGGGCTCGTGATGCTCGCGCTAATCGATGTCCTGCCGCGCGCGTTCACCTCCGACCCGGCCGTGATCGACGAGGCGAAGAAGATCTGGCCGCTGTTCGCGCTCATGCAGCCCGCCAACGGCGCGGTCTTCGCGCTAGACGGCATCCTCATCGGCGCCGGCGACACGCGCTTCCTGATGTGGGGCATGCTGGCCGCTTCGTTCGGCGTCTACGTGCCGGTGGCGCTCGGGTCGCTGGCGCTCGAGCTCGGCATCGTCGGCGTCTGGGTGGGGCTGCTGGGCCTGATCGCGGTGCGGCTCGCCACCTGCGGCTGGCGCTTCAGGGGACGGCGCTGGGCCATCGTCGGGCCGCAGCGGGCCCCGGCCTAGCCGCGCCTCGGTACCCTTGCCCCGATGGCCACTACCGCGCAGTCGGTCGCCGAGGTCTGTGCGGGCGCCAAGCGCGCCTCCCGCACGCTTGCGCGGCTCGACACCGAGACGAAGAACGCCGCGCTCCACGCGATGGCGAACGCGCTCGAGCTGCGTACGGACGAGATTCTCGACGCCAACGAGCGCGACATGGAGGCGGGCCGTGAGTCAGGCCTCCATTCCGGTCTGCTCGACCGGCTCAAGCTGACCGAGGAGCGCCTGGCCGGCATCGCCGACGACGTGCGCTCGATCGCCGCGCTGCCCGACCCGGTGGGCGAGACGATCGAGGGTTTCAGGCTCCCCAACGGGCTTGATGTTCGCCGCGTGCGCACGCCGCTCGGCGTGGTCGCTGTCGTCTACGAGGCGCGGCCCAACGTGACGATCGACTGCTCGGCGCTCTGCTTGAAGTCGGGCAACGCGATCGTGCTGCGCGGCTCGTCGACCGCTGCCCACTCGAATGCGGTGCTGGCCCAGGTGGCGTCCACTGCCACGGTGACCGGCGCCGGGCTGCCCGAGGGCTCGATCTCGATCGTGACCGGCGGCGACCGCGACGAGCTGCGCCAGCTCTCGACCCAGGACGGGGTGGTGGACCTGATCATCCCGCGTGGGGGAGAGGGGCTCAAGGCGGCGCTCAAGGAGCACGCCACCGTGCCGGTGATGTACGCCGCGGCGGGCAACTGCCACGTCTTCGTCGACGCGAGCGCGAAGCTCGACGACGCGGTGGCGATCGCGGTCAACGCGAAGGTGCAGCGGCCGTCGGTGTGCAACGCGGCGGAGACGCTCTTGGTGCACGCGGACGTGGCGGGCGAGTTCCTGCCCGTGGTGCTCCGCGAGCTGCGTGAGCGCGGCGTGGAGCTGCGCGTGGACGGCCGCACGCGGGCTGTGTCCGGTGAGCTTGCGGATTCGCTGGCCGACGCCACCGAGGAGGACTGGGGCACCGAGTACCACGCGCTGATCCTTGCCGTGAAGGTGGTCGACTCGACCGAGGAGGCCATCGAGCACATCGGCCGCTACGGCTCGGGGCACTCGGAGGCGATCGTGACCGGCTCGACCGATTCGGCGCGCTCCTTCACCGAGGGCGTGGACGCCGCCTGCGTCTACGTCAACGCCTCCACACGCTTCACCGACGGCGGGGTGTTCGGGATGGGCGCCGAGATCGGCAACTCGACCCAGAAGCTCCACGCCCGCGGACCGATCGCCCTGCGGGAGCTGACCACCTACAAGTTCGTGATCGAGGGATCCGGGCAGGTCCGCGAGTAGCTCGGTTTGCGCGTCGGGATCCTCGGAGGCGCCTTCAACCCGCCGCACGTCGGCCACCTGGTCTGCGCTCAGGAGGCGCTCGTGCAGCTGGAGCTGGAGAAGGTGGTGTTCATGCCGGTGGGGCAGGCGCCGCACCGGGAGCTCGAGGACGACCCGGGCGCCGAAGCGCGGCTCGAGATGGTGGAGCTGGCGGTGGGTGACGACGCGCGGT
>JBKGUS010000275.1:0-5101 GCA_046462295.1 Thermoleophilaceae bacterium
GTCGTCGCGGCCCACCACCTTCATGGTCGCGTCCACCTCGATCCGCCCGTGCTCGGTCAACGGCAGCCCGAGCTTCTGGACGACCGGCGCCGGCTTCACCCCGGCCGTCCAGCACACCATCCGGGTCGGGATGCGCTCGCCGGTCGAGAGCGTGGCCGACCGCTCGTCCATCTCCTTCAGCATCGTGCTGGTGCGGATCTCCATCCCGCGGCCGCGCAGCTCGCGCGAGGCGAACTCCGCGAGCGGCGCGGGGATCTCCTGCATGACGCGGTCCTGCGCCTCCACGAGCACGAAGCGCGTGCCCGCCATGCGGCAGCGCGGGTAGCGGTCGATCACGTCGGCCGCGTAGTCCTGCAGCTCGGCGATCCCCTCGAGCCCGGCGTAGCCGGCGCCGACGAAGACGACAGTGAGGTACTCCCTGCGCGACTCCTCGTCGGGGAGCGACTCCGCGATCTCCATGTTGAGCAGGAGGCGGTTGCGGAGGGCGATCGCGTCGGCGAGCGTCTTGAACCCGAGCGCGTGCCGGTCGAGGCCGGGCACCGGCAGCACGCGCGAGACCGAGCCGGGCGTGAGGATCAGCTGGTCGTAGCGAAGCGTGTCCTCGCGCCCACCGAGCGTGTGGACGTGCACCTCGTTCCGGTCCGGGTCGGCGCCGGTCACCCGACCGAGCCGGATGTCGGTCCAGTCGAGCTCCTCGCGCAGCGGGACCACGACGTGACGCGGCTCGAGCGACCCGGCCGCGGCGCCGGGGAGCAGCGGCGTGTAGAGCAGGAAGTTCTCGTCGGTGACGAGCAGGATTCGCGCGCTGTGGCGCGGGAGGCGGCGCTCGAGCCGGCGGGCGGCGTAGAGCCCGCCGAAGCCGCCGCCGACGATGACCACGTCGGAGGCCATCAAACGCCGGCGCTTGCCGAACTGCGGGCGGCCCGCCGAGCCTCGTCGAGGGCAGGGCGCACGGGCCGCGGGAGGCGGCGGCGCACGCGCCAGGGAGCGCCCGCGAAGGCGTGGTTCGCGACCGTCGCGAAGCCCTCCTCGTCAACGCGCATGGCGAGCAGCAGGTGCGCGATGCGGTCGGAGGGCGGCAGTTCCGGCTCGGTGGTGCGGATGCAGTAGCAGTGCACGCGCCGGCCGCCCGGCGTCACGAGCAGGGCGCCCGCCTCGCCCAGGAGCCAGACGCCGAGCTCACCGCGCTCGAGCGCCAGGCCCGTGCGGCGCTGGAGCTCGCGCTCCTCGTGGCCGAGCAGGTCG
The DNA here is from genome assembly GCA_046462295.1 of Thermoleophilaceae bacterium. Taxonomy (GTDB): domain Bacteria; phylum Actinomycetota; class Thermoleophilia; order Solirubrobacterales; family Thermoleophilaceae; genus JACVRW01. Next base: position 1,246 of record JBKGUS010000275.1, read on the forward strand.
CCCAGGAGCCCCTGCGCGGTCGGCTCGGCGGCCTCGTTGCGGGGTCCCTTCGGGCGCACCACGCTGGCGCCGCGGAAGGCGTACAGCTCGGGGATGATCCAGGCGTGCGCGAACGCCGCCAGCGCCACCGGGGCGGCGAGCGGCTCGAGCCACAGCATCCCGGCGCCGGCGATCACGAACGGCACCGTGTAGAGCACCGTCCAGGCGTGCCAGATGCGGCCCCAGCGCCGCAGCCACTGCGCGTCGGTGCGCGCTCGCCACGGGACCGCGGCGAGCTCTGGCAGGGCGGTCGCGGCGCGCCCGGCCGAGCCGGGCGCTTGCGCAAACGGCGCGGTCGCCACGGAGGCGGCTAGCCGCCGGCCACCGGCCGCCGCATGATCACGAGGTCGGCCTCGCGCGGCAGCTCGCGCACGTGAGTGGCCTTGCCCGGGCCGTCCGGCACCGTGCCGATCCAGCCGAGCTCTGTCTGCGAGCGAAACTCCTCGACCGCCTCGGCGAAGGCCGCGTCGTCGGCGGCGGTCCATTCCGCAAGCGTGGTGTGTCCCGTGCCGTCCATTCGGATAAGTCGGGCCATGCCGGGCCTCCTCTGAAGATCGTGGGCGCCGAAGGATACGCCTGCATGCCCCTCCCCTTCCCGGGTAGTCGCGCCACAGAGCACGCCCCCAAGGAAGGAGAAACGCGGATGGCAGCGAGAACGCGAACCAGAGCGAACAGGGCCGGACGGCGGCGCGGCGGAGGCCGCTCCACGCCCAGCGGCGCGGCCGGCCTCGTGAACCGTGTGACCGGGATGCTCGGCCGCGGCGCCGGCAGCCGGGGAAGGCGCGGAGGCTCGGGCGCAGGAGGCCTCGCGACGCGCGCGACCAGCTTCGTGCGCGGCTTCATGAGCGGTGGCAGCGCGAGCCGGCGGGGCCGCGGCAGGCGCCGCTACTGAACCGATTCGTCGCGCTCGGGCGGACGAACTCGACGCTCGGCACCGGCCTGCCGCCGGCGGCGGCTCCGCTAGGCCCCGAGCCGCTCGCGGATCAGCCGCTGGACCTCGCCGCCGTCGGCGCGGCCCTTCGTCTCGCGCATGACCGCGCCGACGATCGCGCCGATGGCGGCGTCCTTGCCCGCCCTGATCTTCTCGACCGCGTCGCCGTTGTCCGCGATCGCCCGGTCGACGATCGCCCCCAGCTCGTCCTCGCCCGCCCGGCCCAGGCCCTTCGATTCGACGACCGCGGCGGGATCGCCGCCCTCTGACACCAGCACGTCGAGCACCTCCTTGCCCGCCGACGCCGAGACCTCCTTGGCCGCCACCATCCCCACCAGCCGCGCGAACGCGGCCGGGTCGAGCTTGGTGGCGGCGGGGTCGCCATCGCCGATGCGGGCCGTCAGCTCGTTCGTGGTCCAGTTGGCGAGCGTGCGCGGGTCTCCCCCGTCCGACGACAGCGCGGCCTCGTAGAAGTCGCCCAGTTCGGAGCGGAACGCGAGCAGCTTCGCCGCGTCGCCCGACAGCCCGAGCTCGCGCTCCAGCCGCTCGGCGCGCGCCGCCGGCAGCTCCGGCAGCGCCTCGCGAGCACGCGAAAGCATCTCCTCCGTCGGCGCCAGCGGGACCAGGTCGGGCTCTGGGAAGTAGCGGTAGTCGTGCGCCTCCTCCTTCGAGCGCAGCGAGCTGAGGCTGCCCGACTGCGGGTCGTAGTGGAGCGTCTCCTGCTCCACCTCGCCGCCCGCCGCCACGATCGCCTCCTGGCGGCGGATCTCGGCGTCGATGCCGCGCTCGAGGAAGCGGAACGAGTTCATGTTCTTCAGCTCGGTCTTGGTGCCGAGCGTGGCCTCGCCGGCCGGGCGGATCGACACGTTCGCGTCCATCCGCAGCGAGCCCTCCTCCATGTTCACATCGGAGACGCCCATGCGCCGCAGCGTGGCCTGCAACAGGCGACCGAACTCCGCCGCCTCGGCGGCCGAGCGCAGGTCGGGCTCGGTGACGATCTCGACCAGTGGGGTGCCACCGCGGTTGAAGTCGACCACGCTCGACTCGGCCCCGTGGATCCTTCCCGACTGCCCGGCGTGGACCAGCTTGGCGGCGTCCTCCTCCAGATGCACCCGGTGGATGCGGATGTCGCCCAGACGTCCGCCCGTGCAGAGCGGGATGTCGTACTGACTGATCTGGTACGCCTTCGGGCTGTCCGGATAGAAGTAGTTCTTGCGGTGGAAGATCGACCGCGGCGCGATGTCGCAGTCCAGGGCCATCCCGATCATCAGCGCGTAGTGCACGGCCTCCGCGTTGGTCACAGGCAGCACGCCGGGGTGCGCGAGGCAGACCGGGCAGGTGCGCGTGTTCGGCTCCTCGCCGAACGACAACTCGCAGCCGCAGAACATCTTCGTCCTCGTCGCGAGCTGAACGTGTATCTCGAGGCCGATGACGGGCTCGTACTCGCGGATGCTGGGCTCCGTCACGCTCATGCGCCCACGGGCACCCCCTCGAACCCGATCGCCTTCTCCAGCGCGTGGGCCGCGTCCAGAATGCGGCTCTCCGAGAAGGCCGGCCCGGCGATCTGGAATCCCACCGGCAGCCCGTCGGAAAGCCCGCACGGGATCGACACCGCCGGGGTCCCGGCCAGCGACATCGGCACCGTGAAGTAGTCGGACAGGTACATCGCGAGCGGGTCGGCAGTGCGCTCACCGAGCTTGAACGCGACCGTGGGCGAGGTGGGTGTGACCACGAAGTCGACCTGCTCGTAGGCGGCCCGGAAGTCCTCGACGATCCTGGTCCGCACCTGCTGGGCCTTGCCGTAGTAGGCCTCGTAGTAGCCGGACGAGAGCGCGTAGGTGCCGATCATGATCCGGCGCTTCACCTCGGCGCCGAAGCCCTCGTCGCGGGTGCGCTCGTACATCGAGAGGAGGTCGTCGAAGTCCTCGGTGCGGTAGCCGTAGCGGACGCCGTCATAGCGGGCCAGGTTGGCGCTCGCCTCGGCGGGGGCGATCACGTAGTAGGCGGAGATGCCGTGGCGGGCGCTCGGCAGGTCGATCTCGGTCACGCTGCCGCCGAGCGCCTCGATGCGGTCCAGGGTGCGGCGGCAGACCTCGGCCACGCCCGGGTCGAGGCCCTCCTCCTCGAGCCCCCAGGAGCCGAAGCGAAGGCCGTCGAGCCGCTCGGCGTCCGGCAGCTCGACCTCGTCCGGCAGCCCGATGGAGGTCGAGTCACAGGGGTCGCGACCCTCGAGCGCGCGCAGCATCAGCGCCGCGTCGGTCACGTCGCGGGTGAGGGGCCCGCACTGGTCGAGCGAGGAGGCGAAGGCGATCATCCCGTAGCGGCTGACCGCGCCGTAGGTCGGCTTCAGGCCGACTATCCCGCACAGCGACGCCGGCTGCCGGATCGAGCCGCCCGTGTCGGTGCCGATGGCCCACGGCGCGGTGCCGGCCGCCACCGCGGCCGCGCTGCCGCCGCTCGAGCCGCCCGGCACGCGCTCGCGGTCCCAGGGATTCCGGACGGGGCCATAGCCCGAGTTCTCGTTGGACGAGCCCATGGCGAACTCGTCCTGGTTCGTCTTGCCGAGCACGGTCGCTCCGGCCGCCTGGAGGTTCCGGACGCTGGTCGCCGTGTAGACGGGCAGGTAGCCCTCGAGGATCCGCGACCCGGCGGAGCTCGGCACGCCCTCGACGCAGAAGAGGTCCTTCACCGCCACGGGCGGCAGCTCGCCGCCACCGTTTCCGTCCTCTGCGACCCACAGGTAGGCGCCGAGCTCGTCGTCCCGGGCGCGGCCGCGCCAGAACTCGAAGACCTCCTCGCCTGACACCTCGCCGGCGCGGATGCGCTCGGCCTGCTGGCCGGCGGTCTGGGTGAGCAACTCGCTCACGAGGCTCCCGGACTCGGGAC
>JBKGUS010000276.1:0-3807 GCA_046462295.1 Thermoleophilaceae bacterium
CCTCGGCCACCAGCTCGTCGGCCGGCACCAGCCGCACGAAGCTGCGCTCGTCCTCCGGGTAATAGCGCTCGGGCCCCGCGCGCGGCCGCCCGAGCGGCCTGCGCGTCAGGCTGGTGAGGCCGTCCGCCGGGGAGACCTGGAGCACGCCGGCCTCGTTCGTGATCGGAACGGACACCGCTGACGCGCCGTAGTCGAGCTCGCCGATGTAGGCGATCGCGCGGGGGTCGTCGGCCGCCTTCTTGGCGTTCATGCTGACGACATCCGGGTCCCAGAGCCGCTCGCCCGGCTCGGCCGAGTCGAGCTCGACGAGCCGGACGTCGAGGTCGCCGGCCCGCCCGCCGGCCTCCTGGAGCGCCAGCCGCTGTCCGGCGGCCGTGGCGCGCGCGGCGGCGGCCGACACGCCGTGCCGGGGCAGGCTCGAGTAGATCGTGACCGTGTCGCCCTGGATGCGGGTGGAGCGCTCCTCGCCGCCGAGGCAGCCGCTCACGGCGAGCGCCAGCAGGGCGAGGGCGATTGTGGTCGTTCGAGCCAAGCCGCTGATTCTGACGGCCGCGGATATCTTCTCCGCTGTGCGCATCGGAGTGCTCACGGGGGGCGGCGACTGCCCCGGGCTCAACGCGGTCCTCCGGGCGGTGGTGCGCAAGGGCATCGATGCCCACGGCCACGCCATCGTCGGCTTCCGCGACGGCTGGCGCGGCCCGCTCGAGAACGCCTACGACGAGCTCACGATCGAGTCGACGCGCGGGATCCTGCCACGCGGCGGGACGATCCTGCGCTCGTCGCGGACCAACCCCTTCAAGCACGACGGCGGCCCGGAGCGGATCGCCGAGAACATGCGCAGCCTCAACCTGGAGGGGCTGATCGCGATCGGCGGCGAGGACACGCTCGGCGCAGCCGCCCGGCTGCACGGCGAGCACGGCCTGCCGGTGCTCGGCGTGCCGAAGACGATCGACAACGACCTCGGCGGCACGGACATGACGTTCGGCTTCGACACCGCCGTACAGATCGCCACCGAGGCGATCGACCGGCTACACACCACGGCCGAGAGCCACAACCGGGTGATGATCGTCGAGGTGATGGGCCGCCACGCGGGTTGGATCGCGCTCTACTCCGGCCTGGCCGGCGGCGCCGACGTGATCCTCATCCCGGAGCGGCCGTTCGACATCGAGGAGGTGGTCCGGCTGATCCGGCGCCGGCACTCGCGCGGGCGCTTCTTCTCGATCGTGGTGGTGGCCGAGGGGGCCGTTCCTGTCAAGGGGACCTTGGAGGTGATCAGCGGCGACCGCGACGAGTTCGGGCACGAGCGCCTCGGCGGGATCGGCCAGCTGCTCGAGCGCGAGCTCGGCGAGCGCACCGGCTTCGACACCCGCGCGACGGTGCTCGGCCACATCCAGCGCGGGGGCACCCCCACCGCGTTCGACCGGGTGCTCGCCACCCGGCTGGGCCTCGCGGCGATCGACGCCGCGAACGACCGGCGCTGGGGCATGATGCCGGCGCTGATAGGTACCCGGATCGAGCTGGTGGCGCTGGGCGACGCGGTCGCGAAGCTGCGGCTCGTCCCGGACGAGGAATACGCCGCCGCCGAGGCTTTCTTCGGCTAGCGGGCGCCGCGCTCCTCGAGCGGCGCAGCCTCACGGCCGAGCATCTGATCGAGGAACGGCTTCACGAGCATGTAGGCGGCCGCGCCGACCACCAGGAACATGGTCAGCAGGAAGGCGTCGAAGGCCTTGATGCCGAACGCCCAGGCCGCGATCCACCAGACCAGCCCGACCGTCAGCGCGACCAGCACGATCACCGCGCGGACCTCCAGTCGGCGACGGCGCGGCGCACTTTGGTCGCGGCGTTGAAGGCGCTCTTCATGGCGTTCTCGGCGCTCGAGTTCTCGGGCGGCATCAGGCCGATCTGGCGGGCGAAGGTCATGCCGTCGTAGTAGGCCGTGTTCCCCACGATCTGGCCGTCCTCGATCTCGAGCAGGTCGAGCCCGCGCATGTCGACGCGCCGGCCGGTCGGGTCCACGCCCTGGAACGGAGCCCCGGTGAAGTTGCCGGTCATGCGCCACTCGACGGCCGCTTGAGTCTCGCCCGCGACGACGCGAGTGACGCTCGTCTCGAGGTCGGGCACGGCTTCGAAGAGCTCGCGGAAGAAGGCTTCGATCTCTCCCGTCCCGCGGAGGGGGCCGAGCGGGACGAGGTCGTCCACAGCGTCGGATCTCCAGTGGCGGACCATCGCGCTCGTGTCGCGGTTCGCGATCGCCTCGAAGTAGCTCCGGGCGTGCTCCTCTACTGCCTTGCGCCGCGTGATCCTGCGCCGGGGCTTCGCCTCCGTCGCGGTCTCCGCGGCCTCCGCGCCGTCGGTGGTCTTGGTCTCGGCCATGTAGAGCGGACCCTACCAGCGTTCCTGGGCGTCCAGAACGGACTCGCGGCCGGTGCGGAGGTGGTCGCGCAGGGCCTCCGGACCATGGCTTTCGAGCTGCTCGACGAGCTCCTCGTGCTGAGCCGCCATGCGCTCGAGGCTCCAGTGCGGGCGAAGCGCCATGACGAACAGGCGCATCTCGCCGGCCAAGCTGTCGTACGCGCGCTCGATGCGCTCGCTCCCCGAGGCGCGGACGAGCTCGAGGTGGACGTCGTCGTGGGCCCGCGCGACCTCGCCCCAGGGCGGGTTGGGCTTTGAGCAGACCTGGCGCAGGCGGCGCACGGCCTCGCGGACCGTGTCCGGGAGGCGGCCCTGGTTGCGCTCCAGGGCAAGGTGGGCGGCCTCGAGCTCGAGCGCGGTGCGGAGCTCGAACAGGCTGCGGATGCCGTCGGCGTCGAGGCGGGCGACGGCGGCGCCGCGGTTGGGCTCGATCACGACGAGGCCCTCGGAAGCGAGCGTGCGCAGGGCAGCCCTGACGCTGTGGCGGGCGACGCCGTAGCGCTCGGTCAGCTCGCGCTCGGGGAGGCGGTCGCCCGGGGCGAGGTCCCCGTCGAAGATGCGGCCGCGGATGGCGCTCGCAAGGGCGTCGACGGTGGAGATGCGGACGAGCTGCTCGCGGGCGCTCACGCGGGGAGTGTGGCGCGCGCGGAGGTCGGCGCCCGCGCGGGCGGCGATGTCAGGCACGGCTCTCGGCGGGCAGCAGAGGGCGGGCGCCCGCCGGCGCGGCCGGCTCGCCGACCGGGGCCGCTACGGCTTCGCCCTTTCCGGGCCGCAGCGCGAGCACGGCCAGGCCGCCCATCACCAGCGCGGCGCCCGCCGCCGCAGCCAGCCCGGGGCGCTCGCCGAGGGCGATCACCCCGAGGGCCGCGGCCGTGAGCGGCTCGGCGAGGGTCAGCGTGGCGGTCTCGCTCGCACCGGTGCGTTCGAGGCCGCGGGCGAAGAGCACGTAGGCGAGCGCAGTCGGAATGGCGCCGAGGTAGAGGACGAGCGTCAGGCCACCGGGTGTGGCCACGCCCCCGGCGGGCACCATCGCCAGGAGCGGCAGCATGAGGACGGCCCCGACGCCGAAGACGGACGCCATCACGGCCTCCGGCGCGCCGCCAGCATCGAGCATGCGCTTGCTCGCCACCGCGTAGCCGGCGTAGCCCGCGCCCGAGATCAGGGCCAGTCCGACGCCGGGCGCGGAGACAGACCCGCCGGCGCCGCCGCCCAGGACGAGCAGGACGACACCGGCGCAGGCGAGCCCGGTGGCCGCGGCCCAGCGGAGCGTGAGCCGCTCGCCGGCGAAGGTGCGGGCGAACAGCCCAGCGAAGGCGGGTCCGGACCCGATGGCGGCCACAGTGCCGACGGCGACGCCGGTGTAGGCGACCTTCTTCGCGGCGGTCGCCGACACCG
>JBKGUS010000277.1:0-3800 GCA_046462295.1 Thermoleophilaceae bacterium
CCGGCGGGTTGATAGCGAGCACCCGCGCTTGGGGAGCCCCATGAGCCAGCTGGTCTTCGACGAGATGGTCGACTCGATCGGCTAGGGCGGCGGCGACCCCTCGGGGCCGGGTCGGGACACGCCGGGGCCGACCGCTCCGTCCGGAATACTCGCCTCGGTGCCGCAGTCACTCCGAGCGCGCAGCCGCGAGGTGGTCTTGGTTGCCCGTGGGGTTACGCCCACACACGAGCACCTACGCTCGCGGCTCGCGTTTCTCTTCGTGGCGACCGTCATCCTGGACGCAGGCGCGAGCGTGCTCATCTTCCTGTTCGAGCGCGATCAAGAAGGGACCGGGATCACGACCTTCGGCGATTCCCTCTTCTGGACGAGCACACAGCTCCTGACCGTGTCATCCCAGCTCCCGAACCCGATCTCCACGCCGGCGCGCGTGCTGGACGTCTTCCTCCAGGCGTACGCGATATCTGCCGTCGCGATTCTCGCCGGCTCGTTCGGCGCGTTCTTCCACCGGCGCGGCAACGAGCGCGACCCGCCCGAGCGTCCCGGAGGACCGGGATCCAGGGACGACCCAGGCCGCTAGTAGCGGCCCGTTCAGCCGTGGTGGTCCGAGTCGGCGGGCGTCAGTTGCCGTCGCCGTCGGGCAGCGGGTGCGGCACTCTCTGCGGCGGGGCGGGCGGCCTCTCGACGTATGGAAGGCTGACCGGTCCGGCGCTCGCGGGCGTGCCGAGCTGGATGCTGTCGATCTCGACGTCCTCGCGCTCACGGGCGCGTTGGAGCACATCGTCGAGCGCACCGCCCGCGTCGCCGAACGAGTCGGCCCGGTAGGAGATGACGATCGTCGCCTGAAGCTTCATGTGCCCAAGTATCCCGCGGTTCGGGCCGGGCGCTACGGGGCGCCGTGCCCGACACCCGGCGCCCCCAGGAGCGCGCTGTTTCTCCGCCAGCGGGCGATCTCGCAGGCGTTGGTCAGGTCGAACGCGGCCGACACGCGCATCCCGCGTAGCTCCCCCGTGACCCGCGCGGTCCCCGGCCCCCCGTAGATCTCCGCGCAGGCGGTCCCGCGCGGAAAGGGGTCCAGGTCGCGCGGCTCGAGTCCGCCGAGGACGCGGCAGCGCGGATCGATTGCGTCCTCACCCAGGATCGCGCATTCGACCCGCCGCACCCGCGCCGGACCGGCGGGCCCTTGGGGCCTCACTGTCACGCGCAGGTTCGCCGCCAGCTCGCCCGCCCCCGGGGCGAGCGGGTCTTCCGTACCGCCGCAGGACACGAGCAGGCCGGTGAGGACGGCGAGGGGCGCGCTGCGGCACACAGCCGACCTCATCCACGCGACGCCTCTGTCACACGCGGTCAGCGTGCAACCGTCTCCCTCGCATCCAGCCGCCTGCCGGCCTCCGGATCGTGTGACGGGAGGTAGACCACCGGCCGTTGGCGCGTGAACGCGCGGATCCGGTCGAGTGTCTCGCGCGCTGCGCTCCCGTCGGGCGCCACGCCGTCGATCGCTCCCTCGATCATCAGCGCCTCGGTGTAGGAGGTGTCGCCCGCGAAGAACACGCTTCGCGGCCCTTCGTCGAGGATCACCGAGACGTGCCCCTTCGTATGGCCGGGCGTCGCCACCACCATCACGTCGCCGGCCTCGGTCGCGCGTAGGCTCCGCGGGAACGGCCCGACGGGCTGATCGGCGAGGTCGACGAGCCGCGGCGCGAGCCACGACGGCCAGCGGTGCGGCAGGAAACCGCGCATCTTTCCCATGAATCCGCTCGCGTTGGCGAACTCCGTCCGGGAGACGAGGATCTCGCTGCGCGGGAAATGGGCGAGGCCGCCGGCGTGGTCCGTGTGGAGGTGCGTCAGGATCACCCACCGGACGTCTTCCGGCGAGAAGCCGAGCGCCTTCAGCTGTGGGCCGATCTCCTCCTCCGGCTTCACCCACGCCCGGACGCCGAGCTTGAAATAAGGGTGCCAGCGCGGGAAATACCCAGGTTCGCCTACGCGCGCGGTCTCGCCGGTGTCCACCACGATCAGGCCCTCGGGATGCTCGATCAGCCAGGCATAGATCGGCAGCGGATCGGTCCAGATCTGGTCCATCAACGTCCTCGCGAGCCGCGCCTGGCCGCGCCCGACACCCTTCCGCTGACGAGATCGAACGGCGACCGTCCCCGTCTGAATGCCGTGGACCTTCATGCACCTACCTTGGCAGCCTGGACGGAGCAGCGCTCACCTTGGTTAGGCTCCTCTCCACCGGAGGTGAGCCCCCATGAGCCAGCTGGTCTTCGACGAGAAGATCGTCGAGCAACTCGAGGTCCTGTACCACTCCCGCGACGTCCTTCGCCGCAGGAAGCTCGTCTACGAGGCGCTGGGTGCCCAGCCGGGTGACCGCGTCCTGGACGTCGGCTGTGGCCCCGGCTTCTACTCGCGCGAGCTGCTCGACCAGGTCGGGCCCGAAGGGTCCGTCACCGGCGTCGACGCGAGCCCGCAGATGCTCGCCGTGGCGAGGCGGCGCTCCGAGGGGTTCGGCAACGCGCGCTTCGAAGAGGGCGACGCCACCGCGCTGCCCGTGGAGGGCGAGAGCTTCGACCGGGCGCTGAGCGTGCAGGTGCTCGAGTACGTCGCGGACATAACCACCACCCTCGGCGAGATGCACAGGGCGCTCCGGGCCGGCGGCCGCGTCGTGATCTGGGACGTCGACTGGGCCACGCTCTCCTGGCACTCCGAGGATCCGGACAGAATGGCCCGGGTGCTGCAGGCCTGGGACGAGCACCTGGCGCATCCCTCCCTGCCCCGAACGCTGACGGCATCGCTGACCGCCGCCGGCTTCGAGGACGTGCGCATGGAGGGCCACGCCTTCGCCACCGCCGAGCTGAGCGAGGAGACCTACGGCGGGGCGGCCCTGCCTGTGATCGAGCGCTACGTCAGGCAGCAGGGCTCGCCGGACGTGGACGCCTGGGCAAGCGAGCAGCGTGCCCTCGGCGAGGGCGGCCAGTTCTTCTTCGCCTGCATCCAGTTCTGCTTCAGCGGAACGAAGCCCGGCTAGGGCAGGATCAGGTGCAGGTCGCCGAACTCGTGGCGTAGGTAGCCCGCGGCGGCCGCCTCGGCATACGAGCGCTCGAGGAGCTCATGGCCGGCGACCGCCTCCAGCATGGCCAGGTGCGACGAGTCGCTGTCGTGGAAGCCGGTGAGAAGGCCGTCGATGGACTCGATCGGCGTGTCCGGGGCGATCACGAGCTCCGTCCAGCCCTGGTCGTGCTCGGACTCAAGCGCTCGCACGACGGTCGTCCCCACGGCTATGACACGGCCGCCGAGCCTCCGCACGAGCTCGATGCGCTCGGCCGTGAAGGGCGGTACGTGGAACCACTCGGGGTGCGGCGCCTCGCCCGCCTCGAGCGACGAGACTCCCGTGTGCAGCAGGAGCGGCGCCACGTCGATCCCGGCCGCGACGAGGCGGGTGATCAGCTCGGGGGTGAAGGCGCGGCCGGCGCTCGGCATCTCGGCGCTGCCGGGCTCGGTGGCGTAGACGGTCTGGTAGCGGTCGAGCGGCCACTCCCCGCGGGTGTGGCCGTAGCGGATCGGCTCCCCGTGCCGTGCGAGGTAGTGGAGGACGGGCGAGGGGAGCCGCAGGGCGGCGTGCCAGAGGCGGCCGCCGTGATGCCGCTCGAGCAGTACGACCGCACCTCCGGCCGGAAGGCGCAGCACCAGCCCCGGGCGGAGGTGCGGTCGTACTGCTCGAGCGGCATCACGGCGGCCGCCTCTGGCACGCCGCCCTGCGGCTCCCCTCGCCCGTCCTCCACTACCTCGCACGGCACGGGGAG
>JBKGUS010000278.1:0-25330 GCA_046462295.1 Thermoleophilaceae bacterium
GCTCGGGTGTGCTCTCCACGCGCTACGGCAAGATCGAGGACCTGCTCCTCAACCTGCGCGTCGCTACGCCCGCCACGGGCCTGATCGAGACTGTGGAGGTCCCGCGGCACGCGGTGGGGCCCGAGCTGACGCAGCTGTTCGTCGGGTCAGAGGGCACGCTCGGAGTCATAACGCGGGCGACGCTCCAGCTCGTGCCGATGCCCGCGGAGCGGCGCTTCGCGGCGGTCGCGTTCCCCTCCGTCGGCGCCGGCATCCACGCGATCCGGCGCGTGCTGCAGTCGGGGCACCGGCCCTCGGTCGTGCGCATGTACGACGAGGACGCCACGCGGCTAGCGTTCGCGCCCGTCGTGGGTGAGGACCTGAGCGGCGTCTACACGGTGCTCGCCTTCGAGGGGGAGACGGACGCGGTCGAGGTGGAGGCGCGCCGCACGCTCGACGTCGCCGCGGAGGCGGGCGGTGAGCTGCTCGATCCCGCCCTCGGGCAGCGCTGGTGGGACCGGCGCTACGACTTCTACCAGCCGCCGCACCAGCCTGAGCTGCCCTCCATCTGGGGCACGCTCGACGTCGTCGCGACCTACGCCCGCGTCGAAGCCGTCTACGACGCCCTGCACAGCGCGGTGCGCGTGCCCTACGCCGACGCGGGCCTCGAGCTGCGGATGCACTTCTCGCACTGGTACCCCTGGGGCACGATGATCTACGGCCGCTTCGTCGTGCCCGACGGCGGACCCGACGCGCTCGCGCTGCACGACCGGATCTGGGAGGACGGGATGACGGCCGCGCTGGACGCCGGCGGCGTGATGAACGACCACCACGGGGTCGGGATCAAGCTCGGCCCCTACATGCGCCGCCAGCACGGCGACGCGCTCGACGCGATGCGGCTGGTCAAGGCCGCGCTGGACCCCAACGGAATCATGAACCCCGGCAAGATGGGCCTCTAGGCCCCAGGAGGAGAGGAGAGAGACCCCCATGCCCTTCAAGGTGGCCATGCACAACTGGATGCGTGCAGAGCCGATCGAGACGACCATCGCACGGCTGGCGCGCAGCGGGTACGACGGGATCGAGATCTCGGGCGAGCCGATCACCTACGACGCCGGCCAGGTCAAGTCCCTGCTGGACCAGCACGGACTCTCCTGCTGGGGCTCGGTGACGCTGATGACCGGCGGGCGTGACCTCGTCCACGAGGACCACTACGTCCGCCAGGCGAGCGTGCAGTATGTGAAGGACTGCCTCTCGTTCGTCGCCAACCTGGGCGGCGACATCCTCACGGTCGTGCCCTCGACGGTCGGCAAGGTCACACCGATGGCCTCGCCGGAGGAGGAGTGGGGCTGGTGCGTCGAGGGTCTCAAGGAGTGCCAGGCGCACGCGGAGGAGGTCGGCGTCCGGATCGGCATCGAGCCGCTCAACCGTTTCGAGACCTACTTCATCAACCGCGCCGACCAGGCCGTGGCCATGGCCAAGGAGGTCGGCGGGAACTGCGGCGTCTGCCTCGACATCTTCCACATGAACATGGAGGAGGCCGACTGGCGCCAGGCGATCCGCGACACCGGCGACTACCTGGTCGACTTCCACGTGGCCGAGAACAACCGGATGCCGCCGGGACAGGGAGCCATCGACTGGGAGGCGCTCGTCCAGGAGCTCGCCGGCATCGGCTACGACGACTACCTGACCGTGGAGTTCGTCGTGCCCGTCGACCGCACGCCGCTCTCGAAGCGCACCGAGATCGCGGACGCCGGCGAGTCGGGGGCGAGCCAGGGCATGGAGCAGTTCCTGCGCGACCACGGCACCGGCGCGGTCCCAGAGCACTACTACGACGAGTACGTCCAGGACTCGATCGACCGGCTGCGCAAGGCGCTGGACTCGGTCCAGACACCCGCGGCGTAAGTGGAAGACCGGCCGGGCATCGCGCTCGTCGGCACGCTCGACACCAAGGGCGCAGAGATCGACTACGTGCGCGAGCGCCTGCTCGCGTACGGCACCCGCCCGGTCGTGATCGACTCCGGCATCCTGGGGGAGGCGGGCTGCGCCGCGGACGTGAGCCGCGAGGACGTGGCCCGCGCCGGGGGACACGACCTCGACGACGTGCGCCGCGCGGGGTCGCGCGGCGCCGCCGTCGAGCTGATGCAGGACGGGGTGCGGGCGACCTGCCTGCGGCTCTACGCCGACGGCCGCATCCGCGGCGTGCTGTGCCTCGGCGGAGCGGAGGGCGCGCTGCTCGGCGCGGCCGCCATGCACGCCCTGCCGGTCGGCGTGCCGAAGCTGATCGTCTCCCCGAGCGCGTCGGGTCGCCGCTCCTTCGCGCCCTTCGTGGGCGAGGCGGATGTGACCGTGATGCACTCGGTCATCGACATCCTCGGCCTGGGCGAGATCGCCCGCGCCATCTTCGACAACGCCGCGGCGGCCGTGGCGGGAATGGTGCGCGACGCGGGCCGGGCGGTCACGGAGCTGGGCGAGCGCTGCGTGGGCATCACGATGCTCGGGCAGACCACACCCGGCGTGATGCGCGTGCGCGAGCTGCTGCTCGAGGCGGGCCAGGAGCCCGTGGTGTTCCACGCCAACGGCGTCGGCGGGCCGGCGATGGAGCACCTCGTGGAGGCGGGCGCGCTCGGCGGCGTGATCGACTACACGCTGTCCGAGCTGGCCAACTCGCTGCTCGACGGCATTCACGCCACCGGCCCGGACCGGCTGCGCGTGGCGGGCCGCCAGGGCATCCCGCAGGTGGTGGTGCCCGGCTGCGTGGACTTCTTCAACCAGGGCCCCCGCGACGAGCTGCCCGAGCGCTACCGCGGCCGGAAGACCTACTTCCACAACCCGGTGGCGACGCTTGTGCGCCTTACGAGGGACGAGGAGGCGGAGCTGGGCCGCGATGTGGCCGCCCGGCTGAACGAGGCGCGCGGGCCGGTGCGCGTGGTCGTGCCCACGGCTGGGTTTTCGCTGGCCGATGCGGAGGGCGGTGACCTCTGGGACCCGGAGGCTGACGCCGCCTTCGTGGACTCGCTGCGCGACGCACTCAGGCCCGACATCCCCTTCGAGCGGGTCGACGCCCACGTCGACGACGCCGACTTCGCCGAGCTCGTTGCGAACCGCTACCTGAACCTGATCGAGGAGCCAGCCCATGCCGGATGACGCCCGCCCCTTCTCCAACTGCCTGCTCGACCTGGCGCCACCCGACATCGCGTGGTTCCAGGAGCGCTCGGACATCGTGCTGGTCCCGATCGGCTCGTGCGAGCAGCACGGCGCGCACCTGCCACTGGGCACCGACACGATCACGGCGCTCGAGGTCTCGAAGCGGGCGGCGGAGAAGGCCGAGGTGCCGTACACGCAGCCGCTCTGGCTCGGCTACTCGCCGCAGCACATGCGTGAGCCGGAGACGGGCGTGGGGACCATCACCCTGCGCGCGGACACCTTCACCGAGGTCCTCTACGACATCGCGCGCTCCCTGATCCACCACGGCTGGAACAAGCTCGTGTTCGTGAACGGACACGGCTCGAACACCAAGGTGATCGACCCATTGCTGCGCCGGATCAAGTACGAGACCGGCGCGTTCGTGGCGCTCTACAAGCCCTACGCCGAGCGCTACATCGGCCTGCTCGAGGACCTGCTCGAGAACCCGCTCGACGAGACGCCCGGCTGGCACGCCTCGGAGCTCGAGACCTCGCAGGTGATGGCCCACGACGCGCGGATGGTCGACATGGACCGCGCGGCGGAGGACCGGGCGCAGGTCCCGAAATGGCTGCCCGAGTCGTTCATCAAGACCGACGGGGCCCCGGACGTCGAGTTCGACGGATACCAGTACTTCGTGTTCCCGATGGACCACGCCGAGTTCTCGCGGACCGGCGTGATCGGCAACCCGATGCGGGCCACGCCAGAGAAGGGCGACGAGGCGCTCACGCGCTTCGCCGACCACCTTGTGAAGGCGATCGACGAGTTCCGCCGGGTCGACGTGGCGGTGACAAAGCGAGCATTCGAGGACCGCGTCTGAACACCCTGCCGCCCGCACTTCGCCGAGCCCAGATGCTGGAGCGCATCCAGCGCGACGGCGGCGTCTCCGTGGCCGAGCTCGCTCGCGCCCACGACGTGTCGGCGATCACCGTGCACCGCGACCTGGAGCACCTCGCCGCCGAGGGGCTGGTCGAGCGCGTGCACGGGGGCGCGCGGGCGATCGCACCGTCCGGCGCGCTGGCCGCGCCCGCGATCGCCACTGCCTGGTCGCAGCGCGTCGAGCAGGCCGCCGCGGCCAAGGACGCGATCGCGGAGCGCGCCGCGGAGCTCGTGAGCGCCGGCTCGACGATCTTCCTCGACGCGTCCTCGAGCGCGCTGTGCCTCGCGCGCCGCCTGATGGACGACCCACCGAACGAGCTGACGCTGGTGACGAGCTCGCCGGCGATCGCCTACGAGATGCAGGCCGAGCCGGTGCACGTCGTGGTCGCCCCGGGCGAGCTCGACCAGCACATGAAGATGATCGCCGGCCGCTGGACCGTCGAGTTCGTCTCGCAGCTCAACTTCGACGTCGCGTTCGTCTCGGCCGCCGGGCTCACCCTCGAGAAGGGGCTGACCACCTCGCGCCGCCCGCTCGCCGACGTCATCAACGCCGCGCGCTCGAACGCGAAGCGGACGGTCGCGCTGATCGACGCCAGCAAGTTCGGCCGCGCCTCGCTGCTGACGATCATGGGCGCCGCGGACCCGGATCTGATCATCACCGACGCCGGCCTGCCGGCGGATGTGGCAACCGCCTACGACGCCGCCGGCGTCCACCTGGAGACCCTCTCGACGAAGGAGGCAGCATGAGCCGTCCCGTCACCCTGTTCACCGGCCAGTGGGCCGACCTTACGCTCGACGACCTCGCCGAGAAGTGCGGGGGCTGGGGGTTCGACGGCCTCGAGCTCGCCTGCTGGGGCGACCACTTCGACGTAGCACAGGCGGTGAGCGACCCCGGCTACTGCGCTGGCCGCCGCGAGATCCTCGAGCGCCACAACCTCGGCTGCTGGGCCATCGGGAACCACCTCGTCGGCCAGGCCGTCTGCGACCCGATCGACGACCGCCACAGGGCGGTGCTGCCGCCCGACGTCTGGGGCGACGGCGACCCGGAGGGCGTGCGCGGGCGTGCGGCCGAGTACATGAAGGACACGGCGCGGGCGGCCGCGCAGCTCGGCGTGCAGGTGGTGACCGGCTTCACCGGGTCGTCCACCTGGCACATGGTCTACTCGTTCCCCCCCAACGACTTCGACGCCATCGAGCGCGGCTACGAGGACTTCGCCGAACGCTGGGGGCCGATCGTCGACGTGTTCGAGAGCGAGGGCGTCAAGTTCGCGCTCGAGGTGCACCCCACCGAGATCGCCTACGACTTCGTGACCACCCGCAAGACGCTCGCCGCCATCGGGGACCGCGAGGGCTTCGGGATCAACTTCGACCCCAGCCATCTGGAGCACCAGTTCCTCGACTCCGCGGCCTTCATCGCCGAGTTCGGCGACCGCATCCACCACGCCCACGTCAAGGACTCCAAGCGCCGGCTCGACGGGCGCTCCTCGATCCTCGGCGGCCACCTCAACTTCGGCGAGCCGGGTCGCGGCTGGGATTTCGTCTCGCCCGGCCATGGCGACGTCGACTTCGAGGAGATGTTCCGCGCCCTCAATCGCGTCGGCTATGAGGGGCCGCTCTCGATCGAGTGGGAGGACTCCGGCATGGACCGCGAGTGGGGCGCGCCGGACGCGCTCGCGTTCGTCCGCCGCACCGACTTCTCGCCGTCCGAGGTGGCCTTCGACGCCGCCTTCGCGAAGGAGGCCTGATGAGCGAGGTCGGCTTCATGACGATGGGCCAGGCCGGTGGCGCCGAGGGGGTGCAGCCGATCGGCGTGGGCATGCTCGGCTACGCGTTCATGGGCAAGGCCCACTCGAACGCATACAAGACGCTCGCCTACATGACCTGGCCGCCGCCGCTCCAGCCGCAGCTCGTGTCGATCGCGGGCCGCGACGAGGAGGCGGTCTCCGAGGCCGCGCGGCGCTACGGCTTCGCCGAGCACGTCACGGACTGGCGCGCCATCGTCGCCGACGACCGCGTCGGGCTGTTCGACAACGTGGGCCCGAACAACCTGCACTCGGAGCCCACGATCGCGGCCGCCGAGGCCGGCAAGCACGTCATCTGCGAGAAGCCGCTGGGGCGCGACGCCGCCGAGTCGTACGAGACGTGGCAGCGGGTCGAGCAGGCCGGCGTCAAGCACATGTGCGCCTTCAACTACCGCTTCGTCCCGGCGGTGCGGCTCGCTCGGCAGATGATCGAGGCCGGCGAGATTGGCGAGATCACGCACTTCCGCGGCGCCTACCTGCAGGAGTGGGGCGCGGCCGACATCGACGCGTGGCGCTTCGACAAGGCGGCCGCCGGGTCGGGCGCGCTCGGGGACCTCGGCGCTCACGTGGTGGACATGGCCCGCTACCTGGTCGGCGAGATCGACTCGGTGGCGGCGATGACGGCGACCTTCTGGCCGGAGCGCCAGGTCGACGACGCGGTCGAGGCGGCCGTGTCGTTCGAGAGCGGCGCCGTCGGCACCATCGAGGCCACGCGCTTCGCGAGCGGCCGCAAGAACGCCTTCACCTGGGAGATCAACGGCTCGAAGGGGTCGCTCGCCTTCGACCTCGAACGCCTCAACGAGCTGGAGCACTCGGATGGGACCAAGGGCTTCCGCACTGTGCTGGTCTCCGAGGCCGACCACCCGTTCTGGGAGCACTGGTGGCCGCACGGCCACATGATCGGCTGGGAGCACACCTTCGTTCACGAGCTGCACCACCTCCTGACCGCCATCAGGGACGACGGCGACGTGGCCCCGCACGGTGCGACGCTCGAGGACGGCTACCGCGCCGCCGAGGTGTGCGACGCGATGCTCAGGTCAGCGGAGGGGGGTGGACGTGAGCGCGTCGAGTACCGCTGAGGGCGGCCGCACGGTCCTGCTGCTCGGGACGCTCGACACCAAGGGCGAGGAGTTCGAGTTCCTGCGCGACCGCCTCCGCGGGGCCGGCGCCGAGGTGCTGCTCGCGGACGTGGGGACGCTCGAGCCGCCGCGCGTGCAGCCGGACATCACCCGGGAGGAGGTCGGCGCGGCCACGGGCGTCGACGTAGCGCGGCTCGGCGCCGCCGGCGACCGCGGCGCCGCGATCGGGGCCATGGCCGGCGCCGCCGCCGCGCTCGCGCGGCGCCTCCACGACAAGGGGCGGATCCACGGGATCCTGTCGGCCGGCGGCTCGGGCAACACGGCCATCGCCACCGCGGCGATGCAGGCCCTGCCGGTCGGGGTGCCCAAGCTGATGGTCTCGACCATGGCGGCCGGCGACACGAGCGACTACGTGGGCGGGGTCGACGTGATGATGATGGCGTCGGTCACCGACGTCGCCGGGATCAACTCGATCTCCTCGCGCATCCTCGCCAACGCCGCGGCGGCGATGGCGGGGATGGTGCAGGCGGACGCCCCCGAGCTCGAGGGCGGCCGCCCGCTGGTGGCGGCCACGATGTTCGGGGTCACCACGCCCTGCGTCACGACCGCGCGCGAGGCGCTCGAACAGAAGGGGTACGAGGTGCTCGTGTTCCACGCCACCGGCACCGGCGGCAAGGCGATGGAGGCGCTCGTGGACGGCGGGCTCCTGACCGGCGTGCTCGACATCACCACCACCGAACTGTGCGACGACCTCGTGGGCGGCGTGCTGTCGGCGGGACCGGCGCGGCTCGAGGCCGCGGGGCGCGCGGGCGTGCCGCAGGTCGTGTCGCTCGGCGCGCTCGACATGGTCAACTTCGGCGCGCGCGACACCGTGCCGCCGAAGTTCGAGGACCGCAACCTCTACGTCCACAACCCGTCGGTGACGCTGATGCGGACCACGCCCGAGGAGTGCGCCGAGCTGGGTCGCCGGATCGCCCGCAAGCTGTCCCAGGCAACGGGTCCCGTGAGCCTCTTCGTGCCGCTGAGGGGCGTCTCGATGATCGACGCCGAGGGCCAGCCCTTCCACGACCCCGAGGCCGACGCCGCCCTGTTCGACGCGCTGCGGGAGGGCCTCGACGGGTCACAGGTGGAACTGGTCGAGCTCGACAACAACGTCAACGACGAGGAGTTCGCGATGGCGATGGCCGAGAAGCTGGACGGATACCTGGGAGGCGGCCGGTGACGGGCGACGAGGCGCGCGCGAAGCTGCGCGCCACGCTCGACTCGGGCGGCGTGATCATCGGCGCGGGCGCGGGGACCGGGCTGTCGGCCAAATGCGCCGAGTCGGGCGGGACGGACCTGATCATCATCTACAACTCCGGCCGCTACCGCATGGCGGGACGCGGGTCGCTCGCCGGGCTCCTGCCCTACGGCGACGCCAACGCGATCGTCATGGAGATGGGCCGCGAGGTGCTGCCGATCGTGCGCGACACGCCGGTGCTCGCGGGCGTCTGCGGAACCGATCCCTTCCGGCTGATGCCGAACTTCCTGCGCGAGGTGCGCGACGCCGGCTTCGCCGGCGTGCAGAACTTCCCCACGGTCGGCCTGATCGACGGGACCTTCCGCGCGAACCTCGAGGAGACCGGGATGGGATACGGCCTCGAGGTCGACATGATCCGCGCGGCAGCCTCGATGGGGCTGCTGACCGCGCCCTACGTGTTCGACCCGGAGTCCGCCGAGGCGATGACGCGCGCCGGCGCGGACGTGCTGGTGCCGCACATGGGACTGACCACGAAGGGGACCATCGGGGCAGAAACGGCGCTCACGCTCGACGAGTGCGTCGAGCTGATCCAGGCGATGCGCGACGCAGCCGTGGCGATCAACCCCGACGTGATCGTGCTCTGCCACGGCGGTCCGCTCGCCGAGCCGGAGGACGCCCAGTACGTGCTCGACCGCACCGAGGGCGTCGTCGGGTTCTTCGGCGCCTCCAGCATGGAGCGCCTGCCCACCGAGGTCGCCATGACCGAGAACATGCGCCGCTTCAAGGCGCTCGCCCACGCATGAGAGGAGCCTTCCCGTGCAATCGAAGCTGATCGATCCCGCCGCCCTGCCGACCATGAGCTTCGACTGGGGGCTCATCAAGCCGCTCGTGGCGACCGAGAACACCGACGGCCCCGCCATGAGCCTGATGCACGTGGTCCTGCTGCCGGGCGAGGGGCACGAGCGCCACAACCACCCGGGCAGCGACGAGATCCTCTACATCCTGAGCGGCCGCGGCGAGCAGATGGTCGACGATGCGGACACCTTCCCGGTCGGGCCGGGTCAGGCCGTCTTCATCCCGAAGGCGGCGTTCCACTCGACCCTGAACACCGGCTGGGAGCCGCTCGTGCTGCTCGCCATCTACGCGCCCGCGGGCGCCGAGGAGGCGCTCAAGGGCCTGCCCGACCATCGCGAGATCGCCGCCGGGGAGGTGCCGCGGCTCACGCGCTCGTAGCGGGCGATCTCGAGGCCGTCGTGCGGCCGGACGACGGCATGCTCGTCGCCGCGCTCCGGCACCGCGGCGCGGACCTCCTCGCCGAGCGGCCCGGCCCCTGGACGGGCTGCCCGCTGCTGCACCCGTGGGCGAACCGCTTGAGCACGGAGCGGTTCGGGCTGCGCGGGCGCGAGGTGGACGCCTCCGGCGCGCGGCGCGACGAGAACGGGGTGCTGCTGCACGGGCTGCCCAGCCATGGGTGGCAAGTGCAGCAAGCCGATCGCGCTCGCCTTCGCGGATGCCTTCACTGGCACGACGACGCCTTCCCCTTCCCACACCAGGTCGTGGTGGAGCACCGGCTGAGTGCCGTAGGCCTCGAGACCGTCACGGAGGTGACGGGCGACACACCGGTCGCCTTCGGCTGGCACCCGTTCCTGCGCCTGCCAAGCGTGCCGCGCGAGCGCTGGCGCGTCACGCTCGGCTCGTGCCGGCGCGTGGCGCTCGACGAGCGCCTGCTGCCGGCCGGCGGCAGCGAGCCCTGGGCCCCGCCGCCGTTCGAGCTCGGCGAAGCGCACTTCGACGAGTCGCTGACGGAGGTGGAGCGGCCCTTCGTGCTCGAGGGCGCCGGCCGCCGCGTGGAGGTGGAGTTCCTCGAGGGCGCGCCCTACGCCCAGTTCTTCGCGCCCGCCTCCGAGCCGGTCGCGTGCTTCGAGCCCATGGCCGCTCCCGTCGACGCGCTCGTAACCGGCCACGGGCTGCCCTGGGCCCCCTGGCGCATGCGCTTCGAGATCCGGGTGAGCTGAGTTGAGCCGCCGTCGGGGGGTGGTGGCGGGCTGCGCGCTCGGGGCCACGAGCGGCTGGAACTTCGGGAACCTCGGCGGGATCGCCTCGGAGCTGGCGGGCGCCTACGGCGTCGGGCTGGCCACGATCGGGCTGCTCACCACGGCGATGGTCATGACCCACCTGGCCATTCAGATCCCCGGCGGCAAGGCGAGCGACCGCTTCGGCCCGGCGCGCGCCGGCGCCATCGCGCTGGTGGTGCTCACGGCCGGCAACGCGCTGGCGCTCGCCGGGCCGGAGGCCGGGCTGGCGCTGGCCGCCCGGGCGATCGTCGGGCTTGGCACGGGACTGGCGTTCATCTCCGGTAGCGCCCTCGTGCGGGAGTCGGGCGGCGGGCCGCTGGCGCAGGGCGTGTTCGGGGGCGTCTCGCTGGCGCCGGGCGGCCTCGCGCTGGCGATCGTGCCGCAACTCGAGGACGTGCTCGGGTGGCGGGCGCCCTTCTGGACCGCACTCGCCCTGGCCCTGCTCGTGCTCGCTGTCGTGCTCGCGCTGGCGTCGTCCGGACCGCAACGCCCACGGGAGGCCGGATCGGGTGTCGTGCTCGACCGCAGCCTCTACCGCTTCGCCGTCCTCTACATGGCCTCGTACGGCATCGGCTTGGTCCTCGCGAACTGGGTGGTGGAGCTGCTCCAGCGCCACAGCGCACTCGGCGACGGAGCCGCCGCAGCCGTGGGTGCCCTGACCTTGGTGCTCGTCGTGGTGTCACGGCCGCTGGGCGGCTGGATCCTCGACGCGCATGCCGAGCTCACGTCTCACGCTCTGGCCGCGAGCATCGTCGGCGGCACGGCCGGGACGGTCGCGCTCATCGTCGCGGACCCGGCGTGGCTGGCGGTGCTGGGTGCGCTGCTGGTGGGCGTCGGAGCGGGCATCCCGTTCTCTCCGTCATTCACCGGGGCCGCCGCCGCGCGACCGGACGCCCCGGCCGCTGCGGTAGGCCTGGTCAACACCGCCGCCAATCTCATCGTCCTCGCGGGCACGCCGCTCGTCGGGCTGACCTTCTCGCTCTCCGGCGAAGGCCGCCTCGGCTTCGCCGCTCTCGCCGTGCTCTGGCTCGCTGCGCTTCCCGTGGTCAGCCGGCCGCGAACCGCAGCGTGGCCTTGACGCCGCGGAAGCCAAACGCCTCGGCGAAGCGGTCGACCGGCACGCGCAGGCCTACGAACTGCTCGAGCGCGTCGGGCCAGCGCTCGCGCGCCCGGTCGAGGCGCTCGACCGCGTCCTCCCAGTCGCGCGCGTGCGCGTTTACGCTGCCGAGCAGCGCGCGGTTCTGGAGGATCGTGTCCACGCCCAGGACCGGGCCGTCCAGCTCCAGCTTGCGGCGCCGCCCGTCCACGCCGAGGAGGCAGGCGACGCCGTTGCGGCGCAGGAGACCGAGCGTGTCGAGCATGACCTGGGCGTCGCCCGCCGCCTCGATCACGACGTCGAAGCCGCCGGTCTCCTCGGCCAGCGCCGCGAGCGGCGTCTCCTCCGAGGACACGTAGCGCGCGCCGCACGCCTCGGCAAGGTCGGACTTCGGCGTCGGCGGCGCGGAGCGCCCGGCCACCCAGACCTCGAAGCCGTCGAGGCGCAGGAAGTAGGCCGAGAGCGTCCCGATCGCGCCCGGTCCGATGACCAGGGCGCGCTCCGTCCGCCACGGCTGGCGCTCGCCGACCGCTCGCGTGTGGCGGATCGCCCGCGCGCAGATCGAGGACGGCTCGGCCAGCACGCCGAGGCGGCCGAGCGAGGCCGGCACGGCCACGAGGTGCTCCGCGCGCTCGGCCGTCAGCTCGCTCGCGAAGCCGTCGAGGCGGGTGATCCCGCGCTCGAAGTAGTCGCCCGTGTGGCACGCGTCCGGCGACCCCTCGGCGCAGGCCTCGCAGTGCCCGCACGAGCGCCGCACCGTGGCCGTGACGAGGTCGCCGCGCTCGAACCCGTGGCCGCCTTCCTCCACCACGCCGAGCAGCTCGTGGCCCAGCAGCAGCCGCTCGCCGTCCTCCGGGGCCACGCCGAAGGTGCCCTCCGAGATCTCGCGGTCGGTGCCGCACACGCCGACCTCGAGCGTCCGCAGGAGCAGCTCGCCGGGCCGGGCCTTGGGATCGGCGAGCTCGGCGACCTCGGTCGTGTGCTCCGTGCCCGGGGTGGTCACGAGGCCCAGCACGTCAGGCCGCCGTGAGCCCACCGTCGACGACGAAGGCCGTGCCGGTCACGAACCCGGCCTCGTCCGACGCGAGGTATGCCACGGCCCCGGCGATCTCCTCGCTCGTGCCGAGCCGCCCCATGAGCTGGCGTGCGCGCAGCGCGTCGAGCGACTCTCCGACCTCCTCCACCAGACGCCGCACCCAGGGCGTGTCGACCGTGCCGGGGCAGACGGCGTTCACCCGTATGCGGTCGGCCACGTGGTCCACCGCGAGGGCACGCGTCATCGCGATCACCGCACCCTTCGAGGCGGAGTACGCAACGCGGTTGCGCAGCCCGACGAGGCCGGCGACGGAGGCCATGTTCACGATCGACCCGCCACCGCGCTCGACCATCCCCGGGATCGCGTGCTTGCAGCACAGGAAGGTCCCGCGTGCGTTCACGGCGAGCACGTCCTCCCACACCTCGAGCGGCGTGTCCGGCACCGCGGTCGTCGCGCCGACGCCCGCGACATTGGCGAGCACGTCGACGTCGCGGACCACCTCTCGCACGGCCTCCTCGTCGCGGACGTCGAGCGGGACCGCCGACGCGCGCTCGCCCAGTTCGGCGGCGATCGCCTCAACCGGGTCCGCGCTCACGTTGGTGAGGACGACCTCGGCCCCCTCCTCGTGAAGCCTCCGGGCCACGGCCTCGCCGATGCCCGATCCGGCGCCGGTCACGAGGGCGCGCTTCCCGGTGAAACGGCGCCGCCGGTCCATGAGTGGGCAAGCTTACGCCTCCAGCACCGCGCCCTCGGACGCCGATCCCACGCTCGCCCGGTAGCGGGCGAACACGCCCGTTTCGTAGCGCGCGGGTGGGGGTTTGGCGTTGGCGCGCCTGCGTGCGATCTCGTCGTCGGTCAGGTCGACCGCCAGGACGCCGGCCTCGACGTCGATCGTGATCGAGTCGCCGTCGTTCACAGCGGCGAGCGGGCCGCCGCGCGCCGCCTCTGGCGCCACGTGCCCGACCATCAACCCGCGCGTGGCGCCAGAGAAGCGTCCGTCCGTCACGAGGGCCACGGATTCGCCCAGTCCGGCGCCAACCACGGATGACGTGACGCTCAGCATCTCGCGCATGCCGGGGCCGCCGGCGGGGCCCTCGTAGCGGATCACGAGCACGTCGCCGGGTTGCACGGCGCCCGAGCGGACGGCCTCGGCGCAGTCCTCCTCGGAATCGAACACGCGGGCCGGGCCGGTTTGGCGGGTGCGCTCGGTGCCGGCGAGCTTCACGACGCTCCCCGCCGGGGCGAGGTTGCCGCGGAGCGAGGTGAGCCTTCCGGCGGGCTTGAACGGGCGGTCCACCGTGAAGACGACCTCGCCGTCGGGCGCTGGGGCGTCGGCGACCGCCTCGGCGAGCGTGGCGCCTTCCACCGTGGGCGCCTCGCCGTCGAGGAGGCCGGCCCGGATCAACTCGGCGATGACGGCGGCGGTGCCGCCCGCGCGCTGCAGGTCCTCGGCCACCCAGCGCCCCGCGGGGGCGAGGCTGGCGATCGAGGGCGTCCGGGCGGCCACGGCGGTCAGCTCGTCGAGGGTGAGCACTGTTCCCGCCTCGCGTGAGATGGCCAGCAGGTGCAGCAGTCCGTTGGTGGAGCCGCCGGTGGCCGCGATGCCGGCCATGGCGTTGAGTAGCGCGCGGCGGTCGAGGAAGGCGCGGGCCGACGGGCCGCCGTTCGCGACGAGCGATACGGCCAGGCGGCCGGCACGCTCCGCGGCGGCGCCTTTCTCGTCCGCGGCCTCCGCAGCGACCAGCCCGTCGCCGACGTGCGCGATCCCCAGGCAGTCGAGGGCGACGGCCATCGTGTTGGCGGTGAAGTGGCCGGCGCAGGTGCCGGGACCGGGACACGCCTCCCGCTCGAGCTCGTCGAGCTCCTCGCGCGTGGCGGAGCCCCGCTCGAAGGCGCCGACGGCCTCCCACACGTGCTGGATGGTCACGTCGGCGCCGCGCACGCGGCCGGCCCGCATCGGCCCGCTGTAGAGGACCACGGCAGGCTTGTCGACACGGGCCAGCGCCATCAGCGCGGCCGGGACGGTCTTGTCGCAGCCGACGAGGCAGAGGACCGCATCGAAGTCGTGGGCGTGGACCATCAGCTCGATCGAGTCCGCGATGACCTCGCGCGAGATCAGCGAGGCGCGCATGCCGGGCGTCCCCTGCGACTGGTTGTCGGAGACGGCGATCGTGTTGAAGGGGAGGGCCACTCCGCCGGCGGCGTCGATCGCGCCCGCCGCGCGGTCGCTCAGCTCGCGCTGATTGAGATTGCACGGCATCGTGCCGGTCCAAGTGGAGGCGATCCCGACGATTGGCCCGCCGAGCCGGGCGGGATCGATGCCCATGGCGCGGAAGTGGGCACGGGCGCCGGCCCGCTCGGGAGCGTCCCGGAGACCCATGCGGGCGCGCGTGCGCGCGGGTTCTTCCAGGGCGCGCGCCTCGCCCTCGCGCGGCTCCGCCTCGCGCGCTTCGCCCTCGCGCGACTCCACGTCGCGGCTCATCGCTCGTGGAGCGCCAGCGTCGCTTCGCGGGTGCCGCGAATCCGCTCCAGCGCCTCGAGGTCCCGCTCTGCGGGCGCCTCCACCGTGATCCCGCCGCGCGTGTCCCACCGCCGCGCCACCTCCTCCGGCGCCTCGCCCGACACACAAGCGGCCGCCTGCGCCGCGGCGCCCAGCGCCACCAGCTCCTCGGTATCGGGCACCTGCACAGGGCGGCCCGAGAGCCGCGCGACCGTGCGCTGCCAGACGCCGCCCCGGGCACCGCCTCCGACGAGCAGGATCGCGGCATCGGGATCGAGTCCGGAGCCCTGCTCGCCGAGCCGGTCGATCGCCTCGACGAGCGAGGCCGCGGCGCCCTCGTAGGCGGCGAGCAGGATCTCCTCGCGAGTGGTCGCGTGGCGCAGCCCCGCCACCATGCCCGCCGCGCGCGGCAGGTTCGGCGTGCGCTCGCCGTCGAGGTACGGGAGCACCACCACCGAGGTCCGGTCGGCCGCGGCCTCGCGGTCGAGTCCGAGCCAGGAGGCCACTCGGTCCACCGCGAGCGTCGCGTTCAGCGTCGCCGCGAGCGGGAGGAAGCGCCCGCTCGCGTCGGCGAAGCCCGCGACCGTGCCGCTGGGGTCCGCGGCCCGCCGCTCCATCACCGCGTAGGCCGTGCCGGACGTCCCGAGGCTCACCACCGGCTCGCCGGGCCGGGCGCCGAGTCCGAGCGCGGCGCCCATGTTGTCGCCCGTTCCGGGGCCCACGACAGCGCCTTCGCGGAGGCCGAGCTCCTCCGCAGGCGAGCGGCCGACCTCGCCCGCGGCCTCGCGTGGGCCGAGCACGTCGGGCAGCAGCTCGCGACCCAACTCGATGAGCTGCAGCACGTCGTCGACGTAGCCCTCGTCGCGCGTCGACCACCAGGCCGTGCCCGAGGCGTCGCCGCGGTCCGTGGCCGCGCGCCCGCAGAGGCGCTCGGTGATGAAGTCGTGCGGCAGGCGCACCGCCTGCGCGGCGGCGGCCCGCTCCGGCTCGTGGCGGCGAAGCCAGGTCCAGCGCGTGGCCGTGAAGGAGGGCACCGGCACGAGGCCCACGCGCTCCGCCCACTCGGCGGGGCCGCCCAGCGCGTCGGTCAGCTCGCGAGCTTCCGGGGCCGAGCGGGTGTCGTTCCAGAGGATCGCCGGCCGCAGGGCCTGGCCGTCCCCGTCGAGCGCGACGAGCCCGTGCTGCTGCCCGGCGACGGAGATCGCCGCGACCTCGGCCGCCGCACCGCTGTCCTCGAGGGCCAGGGCGAGCGCCTTCCACCAGACCTCGGGATCGGTCTCCCGCGCCCCGCCCGTCCCGGTTACCTCATGCGGCGCCCGTCCGGTCGCGACCACGCGTCCGGAATCGCCATCGACGACGAGCACCTTGGTCGCCTGGGTGGAGGTGTCGACGCCGGCAACGAGGATTCCGGGACAGTAGCCCTAGCCGTCCCGCAGCGCGATGATCCCGCCGGTCACCCCGAGGTAGGCCGTGCCGTCGGGGCCGATCGCCAGCCCGGCGTAGTTGTTGTTGAACCCGAGGCCGCTGCCGGCGTAGGCCTTGTAGGCGGTCCTCCCGGTCCGGGCGTCGATCGCGGTCCAGAAGTACGGCTGGCCGATCGGGAGCGGGTCGGGATCGCGGGTGTAGGTGTAGATCAGGCCGGTCCTGGTGGACAGCTGTAGTTGTTCTCGACGTAGAGCGACCGGTTGATCATCATGAGCGAGTTCTCGGTGGCGCTGGCGCCCTGGTCGAACACCGGCACCTTGCACACCACACGCCGCTGTCCGCGGCTCAGCCTGACCGCCTTGCGATAGACCACGACGTTCATCGGGTCGGCGTTGTCCGTGATCGCCACGTAGCCGCCCTTCATGAGCGTCGGGGTGGTGCCCGAGCCGGCGTCGGCCTGACCCGGCTTGACGATGCCGGAGTTGTCGTACTTCACCTTCCACTGCACGACCGGCTTGCCGTTGCGGGCCCTGAAGCGGCACATGCGCTCGCTCGACACGACGTAGACGCCGCGCCGGTCGACCGTGAACGAGTTCGCGTGCAGGCGCTGCGCCCTTGACTTCAAGCCGAGTCGAGGTCCAGTGCCTCAGGCGGCGCTCGCTCCGAGCGCCTCCCGGAGGCTGTCCAGCATCCGCTGTTCGCCCTCGCTGACCCGCTCGGCGCGGAAGCCCATGAAGCCTCCCTCCTTGGCGGCGTTCGCGGCCTCCTGGGCCGCGTCCATCAGCAGGCCGCGCATGCCCGCGGCCTCCTCAGGCGTCGCCTTCTCCGAGACCAGGCTGTTGACATCGCGCAGCTCGTCGAGGATCTCGACGCCGGCGTTGGCGCCCTTGCTGGGCTTGAATCCCGCCAGCGGGCTCTTGCGCTCCCTCATGTCCTGGGCGGCATCGCGCGCGACCGCGTCGACCAGCTCACCGCGACCGCCTTGCTCGGCCGCCCGGAGTACGGTCTTCAACGTCGCCGAGGTCTCCTTGACTGCCTCGATCGGGCCGCCGGGATCGGCGAGCGAGATCGCCATCCCCGCCACGAACGGCGCGCGCTTGAGCCGCGCCCACTCCTCGTCGGTGAAGTCTGTCTTGGACGTCATCGTCCCATCGTGGCGGATCCGGGAAGCGCGTGCGATTAGTTCCTCTGTTTGGAACGGTCTCTGGGCCATCACTTACTCGAGAATCCGA
The DNA here is from genome assembly GCA_046462295.1 of Thermoleophilaceae bacterium. Taxonomy (GTDB): domain Bacteria; phylum Actinomycetota; class Thermoleophilia; order Solirubrobacterales; family Thermoleophilaceae; genus JACVRW01. Next base: position 17,524 of record JBKGUS010000278.1, read on the forward strand.
AGCAGAGGTGAGCACTCATGGGCAAGGTCAACGCGGGGATAACGACGTCGGTGGACGGGTACATCGCGGGGCCGGACGACGGGCCGGGCAAGGGGCTCGGCGAAGGCGGCGAGCGGCTCCACTACTGGGTGTTCGGCGGGCCCTGGTCATACGACAACGAGCCGCAGGGCGAGCCGAGCGGCGAGGATGCCGAATGGCTGGCGGAGGCCTCGTCGAGCGCCGGAGCAGTAGTCGGCGGGCGGGCGACCTATGAGGCCGCCCGGCACTGGGGCGACGAGAACCCCTTCGGCCTCCCGTTCTTCATCGTGACGCACCGGCCCGAGGAGGAGCCGGAGGGCGGCCACTTCCTGTTCGTGTCAGGCGTCGAGGAGGCCGTCGAGCGCGCCCGCGAGGCCGCGGGCGACAAGGACGTGAACATCATGGGCGGCGCGGACGTCATCCGCCAGGCACTGGATGCCGGCCTCGTCGACGAGCTGACGATCATCGTCGCCCCGGTGATCCTGGGCGGCGGCAAGCGCCTCTTCGACGGGTTCACGAAGTCCCTGGACCTGGAGCACCTCGGGGTGCGGCAGTCGCCCTACGCCACCTTCATCGAGTACCGCGTGAAGTCGTGAATAATGGCGCGGCTGGGTTCGAACCAGCGACCTCTCGCGTGCTCATGCCCGCCGCGCTGCGCGCCCCCCGACGCGGGCCAGCACGCCGAGCCGATCCGACCAGACAGACGCTGTCGGGGTGCATGAGCGACAGCTCGGGTTTTGACGACGGCAGCGGGTATGTTAGGCGTGAGCAAGGGGTCCAGGAAGGAGACGTACGATGACCACCGCCCTTGTCGTGCTCGCGGTTGACACCGGCGTCGTCGTGATCGTGGTTGCGGTCGCTGTCGTGCTCGTGGTTCTGTTCGTGACTGTGTCGATGCGCGGCCGTCAAAGGCGGCGCTTGCAGCAGCATGGTGAGGCTCGTCGTGACCTGGACGAAGCCCACGAGCGAGCCGGCCGGGCAGAGCGAGACCGCGATATTGCGCGGGAGGGTGGAGAAGAAAGCGGCCCAGGCCAGTAGATGGAAGGTACCTAGGAGGCGCGCGAAAAATGGGTCTATGGGACAAGCTGAGGGAAGGCAGCGACTACGTTCGCAAGCTGCGGCTATCTCGTGGCCCTGACAGCTACTTCCGGTACAAACGGACGCGTGAGTTCCAGCGCAAGGATGCAGAGCGCGAGCGTGCGCGGGAAAAGGACCTCGCTGAGCGGGAGCGTGAGGAGGCAGGGCGCGAGCGTGAGTACGGAGAGCGTTATGCGGCTGAGCGCGAACGCGACATTGCGCGGGAGGGGACGAAGCGGGCAGAAGAAATCGAGCCCGAGCAGTAGCTACCACCCTCACGTGTGGATGGCCCCGCGCAGGTGCCCGAGGCCCGCTGCTTCAGCCTGGCCTCCGCCGCCTGCGTGAGTCCGGGCGACCCCGATCGTAAGGCGCGCCCAGGTACAGGCGGCCAAAGCCGATCGCGCCAATGAGCAACCCTGCTACCCAGGGAGCTGATCGCCTCGAACATGGGAGTCAACGCGAGCAGCGCCCCGGCGAGCAACCCCACACTGAAGCGTGCAAGAGAGCGCCGACGGGCACGCAGCCGGCGACGAGCTCGCCTCTGGTCAGCCGCGGCCGGCACAACGGGACGCGGCATGAGCCAAGGATTCTCTCGCTACCCGCGAGCGATCGGGCCAGGTCTCTCGCGGTCACCTCGACGCGGCCCCTGGCTCGTTCGCGGCTCGGCCGGCCGGCCGGTTAGGGCGGCGGTCTGGGGGCTTCGTTCGGCTTCGGAGGTACGGCTCAAGTGCGACTCGGGGGTCGGACTCTCACGCTCCACCGCTGACTCTTCAAGCGCTTCGCCGGCGCGCACGGGCGCCGGGATCAGCGCCGCCCCTACGAGGATCAGCGCGAAGGCCGCGACGCGCACGCCTATCACGAGGGGGTCGTTGCCGAGCCGGTCTCCGAAGACCGCCAGCCCGGCGACGATCGTGGACAGATTCGCCGCGACCGAGGTGACGGCGATCACCGCGACGCCATCGCCGATCTGGAGGCTGCGAGCGGAGGCGTAGAACGAGAAGACCGCCGCCGTGACGATGACCACGCTCCAGGGGCTGAGGAGGCCGACCGGCCCGCTGTCGAGGTCCCCCGAGAGCGCCTTAATCGCCACGTCTGAGATCCCGAACCCGAGCCCGGCGGCGATGCCGAGCAGCACGCCGCGCTGCACCGGGATGCGCTCGATCAGGTGGGAGAGCACCAGAAGCAGGCCGACCCCGACAGCGATGCCCTCGAAGACGATCATGCCCGCGAGGGAGTAGCCGGAGTTGGCTTCTCCTCCGCCCCCGCCGGTCAGCGTCAGCAAGCTGAGCGAGACCGCCACCAGGCCGATCCCGATCCACTGGCGACGGTGCAGCTCGAAGCCGAAGAAGCGCTCGGCGAGCACCGCCAGGAAGACAAGGCCTCCAGCGAGCACCGCCTGGCCGATCGAGATCGGCGCGAGGGTGAGCGCGGCCACGTGCAGCGCGAACGCGACCGCCGCCACGCCCCAACCGATGCTCCACCACTTGGAGCGAAAGAGATCGATCGCGCTCCGCAGCGGATGGCGCATGACGACGTCGGGAGCGGCGACCGCGCCCCTGTGCTTGAACAGGAAGGCGAGATTCGTTCCTAGCGCGGACAGCAGCGCACAGCCAAGACCCACGCCGACCGACAGCGAGACGCTGGTCACTGCGAGGCCGTCTTCCTAGCGTTCATCGGGCGCACGAGCGCTACCGCCGGTGTTGGGGCCGTCTTCCGCCAATCAAGGTACGCCGTCTCGCGTTCGAGTGGCCGATGGCCGGCCGGCGGCCGTGCGCTGCAGGGATCTGGCTGTGGTCAGTCGGAACCGCTGTGTCGCTCTCGGGCGCCGTCGCTTGGACAGCTCTGGCGCTGGCGTTCTCCGCCCTGGAGCGGCCGCGACGAGGCACGCTGATGCACGCGCGGCATGAGATGCGATCGCGCGACGCGCTATCGGACGGCGGGGGCGCCAGGGTGCTATGCGACGATTGCATCTGATGGATGCCGCGCACGCCCGCAGGGATGCGGCGACCGCTCACGCGGAGCCGCGAATCAGTTATGTCGTCGCACGCCTGGAGCGGGCGGTGCGCGCGGCGATCAGCGAGCGCGTGCGTCCCCACGGAGTGACTACGCTCCAGTACACGACTTTGAGCGTGCTGGCCCTGCGTGGTCAGCCGCTTTCGAACGCGCAGCTCGCACGCCGGGCGTACATGACGCCGCAGGCGATGAGCGAGGTCATCGCAGCGCTGGAGGAGAAGGGGCTGATCAAGCGGAGCCCGCATCCGAACCACCGCCGCCTCTTCCCTGCGACGTTGACGGCCAAGGGCAGGCGTGTCCTGGCGGCGTGCGACGCCGCCGTGGAGGAGATGGAGCAGGAGATGCTGAGTGAGCTCAGCGCGGCCGAGCGGGAATCCCTGCGCGAGTCGCTGAAGTCCTGCGTGCGGGCGCTGCACGCCGGGTTCCCCCAGGATTGACCGGCCTCAGCCGGCCCACGGGTCGACTCTGAGGCGGACTGCCGAGCGGTCGGCCTCCGAGCGCGTCGGTGAACGTGAGCCAGCGTGCCTTCGGCGACCCCTGCCTGTCGCCGCGCCGCGAGTAGTCGCAGACCCCTGCGGGGAACGCCTGCCGCAGGTTCGCCCACTGCTCGTCCGTGAATGAGGAGCTAGTTCGACGGCTACGAGGGCGTCGCCGCCCGACACGAGGTCCGCGCGGTTGGAGAGCACCTCGATCGCCGTGACTTTCGCGGGCCCCGAGGCGGATGCCGCAGCCGCCTCGCCGGCGACAACCGCGGCGGCGAATGTGACCACGGTGCAGAGCCACCGTCGCGGCCTGGCAGCAGCGCCCTCCCGCACGGCTCCCAAGAGTATCCGGCTACCTGATAGTGATCAAGTTCCCTTATACTCCTGTCTCAGTCGAAACAAGTCGCCTAGCCCGGGAGGGAGACGCATGCGGACACTGGCACTGGGACTGGCGGGGCTGCTGGCCGCGTTCGCGGTGGGGTGCGGTGACGACGACGACGGCGCGCAGCAAGACGGCGGTGGGCCCGCCCAGGTCGTCGTCGGGGTCATCCCGATCGCCGATGTCGCGCCCGCGTGGCTCGGCGCCGACAAGGGGTTCTTCCGCGAGGAAGACATCGACGTCAGCTTCCGCCCGATCGCGGGTGGCGCGGAGGTGATCCCGCAGATCATCAGGGGCGACGTGCAATTCGCCTTCGGCAACCCGATCTCGCTCGCCTTCGCGCAGCAGCGCGGAATCGCGCTGCGCTACGTGACCGAGGGCGTCCAGGGAGGCTCGAGCAAGCAGGACTCGACGAACGGCCTGCTGGTCCACAAGGACAGCGACATCCGCAGCGTCAGGGACCTGGCCGGTAAGACCGTCGCGCTGAACGTCCTGAACAGCCTGGGCGAGGTGACGATCAACACAGCGCTCGATAAGGCGGGCGTCGACACCTCCAACCTGAAGTTCGTCGAGGTGCCGTTCCCGGACATGCTGGCGGCGCTCGAACAGCGCCAGTTCGACGTCGCCTGGCTGCCGGAGCCCTTCGTGAGTCAGGGGATCGCGGAAGGCCACCGCAAACTGCTCGACCCGATGGTCGCTAGCTATCCGCGGCTCACGCTGTCCGGATACTTTGCCTCGGCCGAGTTCATCCAGCAGAACGGCGACTTGGTCGAGCGCTTCCAGCGCGCGATGAACCGCTCGCTCGACTACGCGGCTGCGCACGAGGACGAGGCACGCCAGGCGATCGCCGAGAACACGGAGATCCCACCGCCCGTGGTCGCGAAGATGCCGCTTCCGCACTGGACGTCGGATCTGAACGCGGATTCGGTCCGCTTCCTCATCGAGCAGGCGGAGAAGTACGACTACTTCGACGAGGAGATCGACGTGGACGCGCTGCTGCCGCCCGACTCGGCGGAGTGACAGATGCTGCCCGTCCGCGAGCTGAGCGTCAGCTGCGCAGGTGCCGCCCCCGCGATGCGCGACGGGTTGCCGGCGCGTCCCGAGGGCGCCATCCTCGGCGTCCCGGCGGCCACCACGGGGCCCGAGGCCGAGGACGACTCGCTCTGATGGGCATCCTCGACAGCAAGGCCGCGATCGTGACGGGCTCGGCCCGAGGCATCGGACGGGCCACCGCCGCCCTGCTCACGGAGCACGGAGCGCGGGTGCTGGTCAACGACCTCGATGCCGAGGCGGCGGAGCGCGCCGCCTCGGAGATCGGCGGCGAGACGGCGGTCTACGCTGGCGACCTGACCGCCGACGGGGTCGCCGAGGAGCTCGTCGAGGTCGCGGTGGACGCGTTCGGCGGACTCGACATCGTCGTCAACAACGCAGGCTACACCTGGGACGGGATGGCCCACAAGATGCGCGACGAGCAGTTCCGAGCCATGCTCGACATCCACGCGGTCGCGCCCTTCCGGATACTGCGGGCCGCCGCGCCGCATCTGAGGGAGCCGGCCAAGCGAGAGGCCGCCGAGGGCCGCCAGGTCTTCCGCAAGGTGGTCAACGTGACGTCGATCGCGGGCACCCAGGGCAATCTCGGGCAGGTCAACTACGCGACCGCTAAGGCCGGACTGGTCGGCATGACCAAGACGCTTGCCCGCGAGTGGGGACCGTTCAAGGTCAACGTCAACGCGGTTGCGTTCGGGTTCGTAGAGACCCGCCTGACCGCCTCGGCGACCGAGGGCACCAGCTTCACGAAGGACGGCGTCGAAATCCCGCTCGGCATCCCCAGTCGCGTGCGGGAGGCGGCGAGCGAAATCATCCCACTCGGCCGTCCGGCCACGCCCGAGGAGGCCGCCGGTGCGATCTTCCTCCTCTGCACTCCGTGGTCGAACTTCATCCACGGCCAGGTCATCACCGCGAGCGGCGGCCAGACAACGGGAATGACCACGTGAGCGGCTTCGACCTTGACGCCATCGGACGGGCGGGCGAACCGCACGTCTACCACGTGCGTGAGGAGCAGCTGCGGGCCTACGCGGAGGCAACCGGGGGACGCACGGCCGGGCCCGTGTTCGCGATCGTCCCAGCGTGGGAGGCGATCCCGGCGGCTTCGCGCTCGGTCGCCGGCGACGACGCCCGACGCCGCATCGTCCACGCCGCTCAGGACATCCACCTGCACGCGCCGATCGAGGCCGGCATGTCCCTGGTTACCACCGCAGAGCCGATCGGCCTGTTCGCACGCCGCAGCGGCACTGCGCTCGTGATCCGCGCCGAGTCGCGGGCCGACCGGCGGCTCGTCGCCGAGCAGTACGTCACCGAGCTCTTCCGAGGCCTCGAGGCGCCGGCCGACCGCGGACGCCCGGGCCCGCACGTGCCGGAGGACGGACGGGCGAGCGACCCGCACGACATGACCGTGGCCATCGAGCCCGACCAGGCCGAGCGCTACGCGCGCGCCTCGGGCGACCGCAACCCGATCCATCTTGACGACGAGGCCGCGCGCGCCGTCGGCCTGCCGGGCCGGATCCTGCACGGACTGTGCACGCTCGCGCTGGCCGGCCGCGCGGTCGCGGACGCCGCGGGGCGCGAGCCGACGCGGCTGGCGGTGCGCTTCTCAGCGCCGGTGGCGCTCGGCGACGCCGTCACCACGCGGGTGTGGCGTAGCGACGGCGGCTTCGCGTTCGAGGCGACGACGGAGCGCGCGACCGTGCTCAAGGGCGGTTGGGCCGAGGCGGCGTGAGCGCGCTCGCGGCGGGCTGAGTACGAGGTCTTTATGTCAGCGTGGATCCGGCCGCCATTTGGCTCGCGTTTCAGACTGCCTCTCGCACCCCGCGCACGCGACAGGGCGGCCAAACGGGCCCTCTGGATGAGCATTTCGGGCGAGACGCTCGGTGGGCGCGGCCCGATCCCGTCAACCGCCGCGCGACGGGCTACGCCGCGCGTCGCCGAGCGACCACCAGCAGGTACTCGTAGGGGTACTCCGCGGGACCTTCGGGCGGGCCGCTGTTCGCGCGCGTAGCGAACTCGAGGAAGTCCCGGTCGAGCGCCGCCGTGCGGGCGGGATCGCCGGCCAGGCTCCGATACGTCGCGACGACCGGCCCGAATGTCCGCTTGAAGAGCTCACGGTAGTCGTCCGGGCTGTCGACCCGCTCGACATAGCTGCCGCGGGTCATCTCCAGCGACTCGACCCGCTCGCCGAACAGCTCCCGCACGTGCTCCTCATCGCCCCACAGCGGCGGCGGCAGCGCGCCCTCGGGCGGCGGGGGCATGTAGGGCGCGAGCGCGCCGAAGAAGTCGGAGATCAGCCCCTCGGGCGTGAAGTTGATCATCCCGATCGTGCCCCCGGGGCGGCACACGCGCACCATCTCGTTGGCCGCCGCCTGGTGGTCGGGGGCAAAGAGCGCGCCGACCGATGAGGTGACGGCGTTGAACTCGCCGTCCGCGAACGGCAGCGCCTCGACGTCCGCCTCTACCCACTCCAGCTCGACGCCATGGGCCGCTGCCTCGCGGCGGCCGGCGTCGAAGTTCTCCGGCGTCAGATCCGACGCGACCACCTCGGCTCCCGCCTCGGCGGCGCGGATCGCGGTATTGCCCGTCCCCGCCGCGACATCGAGCACCCGTTGCCCGGGCGAGATCCCGCACGCTCTCACCAGCACCTCTCCCAGCTCCCAGACGGTCTCCTTGGCGAAGGCGTGGTAGTCGCCAAGCGCCCAGGCGGCCCGGGTTGCCGCCTTCAGCTCGCCGTCCCGGTCGGTCGTCGCCGCCGTCTCCTCGTCGGTCGTCATCTCGTCCCTCCGATCCT